>PLUC01000153.1 GCA_003165415.1 Holophagaceae bacterium | reverse complement strand
CCTTGCCCAGGACGGTGCGAAGCCCCCGCCCGGCCTGCGAGGTGAGGTCACCCAGTTCACTCGGGCTTCCAGGTCCGCGCTCCAGGGGCTCCAGTGTGCATTCCCTGAGGATGTCGCACAAGTCAGCACCCAGCAGGCAATCGGCCACGTCCTCGACGCCTGCCGCACCGCCTTGACCCAGTGCTTCCCGGATGAGACCTCGACGGAGGTCGTCGATGTCATCCTGGGGTCCATCGAGCAGGCGCTGCAGTCCTACCTTGTTGCGTAGGTTTCCCTATGTGCCAGAGTCGCAGCTACTGCATGAGGCCTAACCAATCAGGGTTCCTTGAGTCCGACCAGGGTACTTTCGACTGGTGAACCAACCCATGATCACCAAGAACAACCCAGGCAGAGAATAACAGATGACCGCGGCCCAATAGGCGCCGGGCGTTTCATTCCTGTCCGTCATGCCCCAGGGCGCGTTGGATTTGCTGTAGGTCTTCCCGCTGAAGAGGGAGAACGCGGCCACCAAGATCAGCAACCAGCCGAAGTTTCGAGCGAGTGCCACGTGGGAAGGGTTGGTGGTCATGGGCAGGCTCCAAGCGGGTCGCAGGTCAAGCCTAATGGCGCGGGGACGGGGAGGCCGAGGTGGTGGTAACGCATGGCCTATGATGACCCGGTTCTGGCCACCGGGAAGTCGCAGGTCAGGGTGTACCCTCGTCAAGAACGTCCTCCGACCCCAACACTCGATTGGCCAAGCCATGAAGCCCCAGGTCCACCCCGAACCCGAACGCGAAGCCCTGGCCGGGCTGGTCGAGCGCGTGACCTTCCACAGCCCCGACTCCGGCTTCTGGGTCCTGCGCGTCAAGGTTCGCGGCCACAGGGACCTCGTCACTGTCATCGGTTCCGCCGCGACCATCCAGGCCGGGGAGTACATCCATGTCAGCGGTCGCTATGAGAACAATCGTGACCATGGCCTCCAGTTCAAGGCTATGTTCATAAGGGCCTCGATCCCGACTATGTTGGACGGCATCGAAAAGTACCTAGGCTCCGGCCAGATTAAGGGCATCGGCCCCCACTTCACCCAGAGGCTGGTCAAGCAGTTCGGGGAGGGCGTGTTCGACCTGATCGAGGAGGAACCCAGCCGCTTGGCCGAGGTCGCGGGCAGATGCCGGAGTGGACGACAGCCAAGGACGCCAAGACGGACTTCTACTTTGTCGAGGCGGACGAGCCAGAGGACGCGCTGGCCAAGATCATCGAGGTCGTCCAGCACCGGATTCCCCAGCAGTTCGGCTTCGACCCGGTCAAGGACGTGCAGGTCCTGTGTCCGATGAACCGGGGAGGGGTCGGGGCGAGGTCTCTGAACGTCGAGTTACAGCGGGTGCTCAACCCCGGTGGACCTGATCAGCCTGCGATCGAGCGGTTCGGGTCCACCTACCGCCTGGGCGACAAGGTCATGCAGATCGTCAACGACTACGACAAGGACGTGTTCAACGGCGACATAGGGTACGTCACGGGCCTGGACATGGACGCCAATGAGATCGTCATGGACTTCGACAGCAGGCCCGTCGTCTATGCCTTCGGCGAGCTGGACGAGGTCATGCTGAGCTACGCGGTGTCCATCCACAAGAGCCAGGGCTCAGAGTACCCGGCGGTGGTCATCCCGGTCATGACACAGCACTACGCCATGCTTGAGCGGAACCTGCTGTACACCGGCGTCACCCGGGGGAAGTCGCTGGTGGTGCTGGTCGGACAGAAGAAGGCCGTGGCCATTGCCGTCCGAGGCGTGAAGAACCGACAGCGCTGGTCGAAGCTGAGGGAGTGGCTGACGGCGGGGAGCCTGCCGTCCTCATGGACCTGAAGGCCGTAGCTCCAGGCAGGGATCTCATCCATGGTCCTGCCCACCACCCATGTGGGTGGGGTATCGGGGTGAAACAATTGCCGGCCCAAACTACGCCCCCTGGTTGGTGGGGGATCTGGAGGACTATGCGGGTGGCTCCAGAAGGCGGATCGAGGAAAGCTCAAGACTCTCTCCGTACGCTTCCTTCATCTGTTGGGCAACCACGCTGCATCCGGCCTCGATGAACCTTTCCGCAAGAGCAGAGGAGCTTGCTGGCATGCCTTTTGGCATAGTGATCACGACCTCGAACTTGCAGTCCATGGGGGCTCCAGACGGAAGCATTCAGCATACATGGTTGGTTTCGGCACCTAAGGCGAATCAGGCCACGTCCGTAACCCAGGGTATGAAGCGGATTCTATTGTTCCTTGGTTCAATGTCTCTGGCGATGCTGGTCCTGCTTAACCTCGTCTTCGGGTGGGTCATCCTGCCACCCATACTCCTGAACGCACTGATGCCACCGCGCACCGAGGCTGAGCGGGGCTCAATTCGGGCCGTGCTATGCCCCCCGGGTTGCACCTTGACCTCCGAGACCCTGGCGGGAGGGGAGCCTGCCGTCCTCATGAACCTGAGGGCCGTGCCCTCCATTCCCTGACCTCCTCCAAAGCCGAAGCCAGATAGCAGGACGGCAGGTGACCGGCAGTGGCCACGTCCTGAAGACAGGCGCAGCAGGCCATGGGGAACTCGGTGTTCCCAACCTCCAGCCGCTTCAAGACAGCCTCCATGCGGGTCACCAGGGTGGCAGTCTCGTCTGGGATGGTCATGGGGCATCCATTGTACTGGGAGGATTCTACGCCGGGACTTGGTCCTTTGTCTTTTCCCAGTCCCGGCGGGCCCCGGGTTGGATGATGAACAACGGGTGGGGCTCGGGAAGCACCAAGCCCTGGCATGCCACCAGCCGGTCAGGGCTGCGCAGGGCCAGCTTGCCCTTCAGGTGTGCCCATTCAAAAGCCAACTGGCCCTCGGTCTCCACGATCGGGGCGGGCCTGGGAAGGTCGGGGATCAAGGTCTCGTTGAACCGGTAGCCGCGCAGGACCGCTTCCGTGTGGACAGCATGGAGATAGGCCGCGATCGCGCCCAGGGGCTCGACCTGGGCCCGGAACCTCAGAAGCTGGGGATGGGACCGGTAGCCCCGGGTCAAGCCCCCCAAGACCGCCTGGGCCAGCAGGGCTTCCCGCCACAATCCAGTCAGCCCCTGCCGGTCAAGATACTTGGGATGGACCGTCCAGAGCCGCATCTACCCGTCCTGCTCGACGAAGACCAGCTTGGTGGTGTCGAAGCCCAGGGCCTTGGCCTTGGCGATCAGCTCCCGCTGCTTGTCCGGGTTCATGGTCGGCGTCCGGGACAGGAGCCATAGGTAGGACTTGTCCGGCCCGGCGACTAGGGCGTACTGGTAGCCCGCCCGGTCAAGGTCGAAGACGATGTACGAGCCGTAGAACGGCCCGAAGAACGAGACCTTCAGGTAGCCCCGGCCTGGGTCCTGGACGAAGAAGGCTTTCCCTGTGGCGCTCTTCCAGGTCCTGTACTTGGCTGACCACCCCTGGTTGACAACCTGCAGTCCACCGCCCTCCCGCTGACTATAGGTCGCCGTGACCTTGGTAAGCCCGCGCTCGAACGAGTGGTCAAGCCGGGCGATCTCGTACCACTTCCCCAGGTAGCGGTTGGCATCAAAGGGCTCGACCGGCTTGATGTTCTCCGGGATGGCAACGCAGCCCATGGACAGGACCGTGCCCAGCGCCGTCGCCCATGCGGCAAATCGTTTTCTCATATCTTCACCACGGGACCATGCTGGCATAGCAAAGCCCGACTGGGATGACAACCTTCCGCACCGGACCGGAAGCTCCTCGGCGGCGTTGAGAACCCAACCCACCGCAACCGAGAGCTACTATCTCTCGGTCCAGCCCCTTAGCCCGTCTGCGGTCCTGGCCGTTAACAGCTCCGCCACGGCTTCACATGGTCAGGTCGGAACAACTACCACCCATATCGCCCTCGGAACTGATGCCACACCCACGGTCAGGGCGCGAGCAACGTCCCCATTCCCGCAGGGCGGCCTGATGCTAATCTCTGGTCTTAACAACCGGGCGCGATACACCGCTCCGCGCTATCCACATATGGAACCGGCCTTGCACAGAGGACAAGATGAACTTCAAGTTCGACAAGAGCAAGACCGCTCTGATGATCATGGATTACCAAATCGCAATCGTGGACATGGTGCCGGAGGCTCCTACCCAGACCCCTCTTGGCCTTCTGGGCTGTTATCTTGGCCTCGGGCGTAGAATGGCGTAGCCCATGTCCCACAACTTGACCTGAGCCCCATGGGGGAGAACATGAAGGGGAAAGTCGTCATCTCCAACAAGGACTTCGTTTTTGCGGCCATCGCCTGTGAGGATCGCGACATTCTTATCGTAGAGGCCCTTGACGGGGATCGGATTAACCTCGGGGACAAATTCAATACCCGCGGCCTCGGCTATGCGGATCAGGGCCGCATGCGGAACATCGCCACTGGTGAAGAGGTTGAGGTCTTGGTCCAGGATGTCGTCAGCACCGTGGAGGAGGCGGCCCGGAAATGCCAGGGGCGGTGACGTGGAATCCACGGGTTGTCCGGGATGGATTCAATGTCACTAGTGTCCGGTTCGTTGATGCACCCCCCAGCGGAAAGCCAATGATGGTGCCCCTTTGAGTCGAGTATAGGTTGGTGTCGATTTGAATCGGCGTTTGCAGGTTCCCCCAAAATGGTTTAAAGGGGGTGCCCATGAATTCCGGGAAGACGCTGTTCGCCCAATTGATGGCCTGCGTTCCGTGGACCAGCTTCGGTCGGATTCCGGAAGCTGAACTGGATCCATCCAGCGTTGATGCCCCTCGCCTGAACAAAAACTTTGCCGAGCCTTGTCTGTGTTGGGCAGCGCAGAAGAAGGTAGGATTCCTGGATGGCCGGACCAGCTGAATACAAGTGGACATTCAAGGGCCGTTTCCGTAGAAACGCCTTCGGGTGGAAGTCCCAGCCCGCCATTCAGCGGGTCAAGGAGGCTGTGGCCGAGATCAAGAAGGTCGCCCGTCAGGACTTCCTGCTCGGCGCGGAGGGCGCGGTGATCTTCCTTGAGCGGGTCTCCCCCGCCCTGGATCAGGTGGATGGATCCTCGGGGGCCATTGGGAATGCGGTTCGCCACGCCGTCGAGGCCCTGGTGCCCATCATCGCGGCTGCTCCTGCGAATCGCGCAACCCGTGATGCCTGGTTGGAGCGCCTCTGGAAGGCCACCCAAGAAGACGGCCGCCCCTGGATTGAGGCCCTTGACGAACACTGGGGCGAGCTATGCGCCAAGCCTGATATCGCCTCCCTCTGGGCGGACCGCTTGAAGGGCAGGGTGCAAGAGGACTGGGGCGCACCGCCGGATGCCCATGTCTATTTCAGGGGGGCCTCCCACTGCCTGGGCTCCCTCCTTCGCGCCGGGCGCAACGAGGAGATCCTGGAACTGCTGGCGCTGAGAACTTACAACTTCTGGTGGTACGACGGTTGGGGCGTCAAGGCCCTCGCGGCCATGGGCAAGGTGGATGAGGCCATCCGCTATGCCGAAGCCCATCTTGGCATCAACAATGACCATAGTGAAGCTGCCCGGCTCTGCGAGGAGCTCCTCCTGGACCAGGGGCGAAGCGAAGAGGCCTACCGGGATTATGGTTATGAAGCCAACCGGTGCACGACCTTCCTGGCGACCTTCCGTTCCATTCAGAAGAAGTACCCTGACCTGCTGCCGGAGGCGATCCTGAACGATCTGGTGGCCCGCACCCCGGGGGAGGAGGGCAAATGGTTCGCCGCCGCCAAGGATGCCGGCCTCTTCCGAGAGGCCGTTGATCTTGCCAACCGCACACCTTGCGATCCGCGGACGCTGACCCGGGCCGCCCGTGACTTCGTGTTCAAGCAGCCCTCCTTCGCGCTCCACTGTGGTTTCGCCGCCCTCAAGTGNNCCCTCAAGTGGCTGGTCGAGGGCTACGGCTACGACATCACCAGCGCCGATGTCTGGGAAGCCTACCGCCGCACCATGGAGGCCGCCGGCAACCTGGGCGAGGCCGAGAAAACCCAGGAGGCGATCCGCGGCTTGGTAAACAGAGAGACCTTCGGGGAACACTTCGTCACCGGGGTTCTTCGGCGGGAACTGGGTCTCTGAAAGATTCCGGGTTGGAAGGTGGGACTGGAAATGCCCTCAGGGCTGGGGCCCATCGACCCTGGTCAGTTCTTCCTGAACACGACGATCCTGTTGGTATTGGTTCCCTTGTCCTGGTTGTCCACGCCCCAGATATGGGAGGTCTTGGTGAAGACCTGCGCGTTCACCAGAATCCCCAGGCCCTCGAAGCCTGCTGCCACCCCCACCTGAAGAACGGCATCTTCAAGGCAGACCGACCCTCCACGGACTTCCCCCACCTCGAAGGCCACATGCCCGCCAGGGCGCGTGATTCGCAACAGTTCATGGAAGACGTCCTGCATGACCGCGCTCCAGATCCGGAGCGTTTTGGCCATTGTGATGCCCTCTCCAATGGCATCGGAATCGAGGCCGTTGAACCAGCAGCGCAGCCAGTTGTCCGGTGTGTATTGCACGACATCCAGGAACGGCGGGGAGGTCACCGTGAGGGTGACCGTGTCGTTGGGAATCTCAGGCGTCCTCCTGGCGTCGGCGGTAAGGAATCGGGCTGATGGTGCCGCCTCAGCCAGGTTCAGGCATTCTTCCTGGGTGATCCCCTTCAGGAGCTGACGAGTTTTCTTCAGGATCAAGTCGTGGGTGCTCCGGTAGGGGGGGACCTGGTTCCGCTTGAGGTTGATCAGGACCTGGCGCTTGGCGCTGGCTGCCTGGTTGGGGGGGAGGGTGTAGACGCTGAAGAACCCAGGGCTGTGGCCGGTCAAGCGGTTCGTGGCCACCATGCGGATCCATCGGTCCAGGTCATCCTCTTTGCCACCCTGGTGGCGTTCGATGAGGTAGGACCGTAGGGTCCGGAGTTCTGCCTCCGTATCCGCATGATAGAACATCGAGAGGTCCAGGTCGTCGGTGGCCGCGCCGGAGAGCGGGATCTCCGCCAGCCGCGCACTGATTGCCTCTGGTTCCGGTAGGGTGAGCCTGGGCTGCGCCAGGATTCGGGAGAGGGGGTTGATGTCGTTGCTGATCACTTGCCGGCCCAGCAAGGCCGCCTCCACCGCCGTGGTGCCGCGGCCACCGAAAGGGTCGTAGACCCATTCCCCAGGCTGGGTGAGCTTCTCGATGAACAGCTTGGGGAGCTGCGGCTTGTAGCAGGCCCGGTAGCTCACCTCGTGGAGGTTGGAGGCCTGCCGCTGACGAGAAGTCCAGAACTCCCGGGTCAGGACGGGATACTTCCGGCCGGCGACCAGGGTCTCGTCCCATGCGCCACCTTCATCCGGGGCGAAAGTGGCGAGCCGGTGGCGATCCTCTACGGTTACGGCATCCGGTGTGTGGATGGCCCTTGGTGGGCGGGTCTTCTCCGTTTCCACCGCCTCCCGCCAGGCGGTCAGCACGCCGGGGGCCAAATCAGCGATCAGGCTCTCCATGAATTCATTGGTGTTCAATACTTCCACTGGTGCTCCAATCCGAAGTCCTTCATTCTACCGGACCACCTGTCCGAACTGGTGACGCAGTGGAACCCCTCGGGGTTCTGGGGATAGCCGCCCTTGACGAGGCTTACGACGACCGTGGGGCACCTGTGCGTCGGCCAGCGTGACTTGTCGTCCGATGCACCAAGGGGGCTATCCTGGAGGACAACCCGGATGGATAGGGATCAAGATTGGGGCCACGGCCAGGTCCTGAGGATGGAGACTCCATGGGAAAGAACATCAAACCCGCTTGGGACACCGACGACGGCGATGCCTTTGAACTGAAGATGGAGGAATGGGAGGAACGTGATTGGGCTACCTGGCTGGAGAACAACCTGACCTTCCCCTTCGCTGCCGTTCGGGAAGATGACAATGGGGAGGCCTTCGCCGCTGGTTTAGCCAAGGTCGGACCTCTCAGTCTTGGCCACAAGATGGACGTGCTGGCGCTGGAGCCGGGAGAGGACGAGGTTGTCGGGTTTCTTGTGTCAGTGAGGGAAGGGAAGCATGAAGACGACCTCCCCTTGGCCGACCTTGAGGTGACGCCGAAGTCGGACAAGAACTTCTGGCCAGTGCGGGAATACGCCGTCTGGTTCGCCAACCGTATATAGGGAGCCGGGTTGAGTTCCATCCTCGACATCGACCTCGACTACTTCAATCTGGTCAAGGACCCCATCCAACGTCTTCGGCGCATGTTGGTGTGGGCTGAGCGCCCGGTCGCCTACGTCGTGGCAGACCACCATCATGTCCTACGCAGGTGGAAGGCTGAGGTGAAGCGGGGTGCCATGACGTTGCCGACCCACATCCTACACGTGGACGAGCACCACGACATGATGGACGGGGCGAGGCCGCTGAACATCGGAAATGTGGTTCGGCATGCGATGGAGGTCTGGCCGGAGTGCCAGGTCTACTGGATGGCGGAAGGGCACATCGACGACCCCGGTGATTGGCTTGACGACGAACTGTGGCGTGGGCTGAAGAAGCGGTTTCGAATGGGCTCAGGGTTGCCACGGGGCTGGCCGAAGCCCGACCTGGTGACGGTCTGCACCAGTCCTGAATTCGTCGGCGCCGACCTGCTCGCCCGATTGATGGCTGAAGTTGAACGGTATGGTGAAAGTGGCCCCTTCGCCGCTCGGGGCCACCTGAAGTCAGCACGATAACTAAAACCCAGGGTCACTGTCGGCGTTGAAGCACCAGCCCCTGGTGAGGCCACCAAGGGAGAACTTCTTTTTCAGACCGAACAATTAACTGCTTTTATGACGCTGACGCCGTCGGTGGGAAGCGCATGAGCATCTTCTTCACTGCCGCGGCCACATCCTGGTCGGAATCCTCGGGCGTCCCCGTGTCATCCAGCACATCCTCGGCCTGGGCTTTCCATATTATCTGTTGGGACTTGAAGTCCTTGATCTCAAGGACGATGGAGCCCACCTGGCCACGCGGACCGCTGTTTACAGGGCCGGCGACTCCAACGCCTAGGCCCGGCCCCGCGAACCCGAGGCCCACGAAGGTGTGAGCGCCGGGCCGGCGGTGGTAGACCGGGTAGTAGGTGACGAGGAAGTCCGGGTCGGCGCCAGCCTCCTTGTGGAAGTGCTTGGCGGCCAGTTCCGCCTCCACCGCCCGGCGCACCCGGGCGTCCATGATGGGGTTGCCGGTCGCCCCGGCCCAGGCCTTGTCCGCGACCGGGGCGGCGTACCAGTCGTAACTGTGGAAGAAACTGTAGCTGGCCTTGGAGTCGTAGTCGTAGTGGACCTCCGGTCCGGAGCAGCCCAGGCCCAGGGTCAGTGCCAACGCGGCGAAGCAGACGAACAAGATTCTCATGTTTTTCACCTTTCTACAGGACCGAGTAGCCCCGGTCCTCCAGGTAAGACTTCATAGCCCTGACGGCTTTCACGGTAGACTATCGCAGCCGCGCTGGGGTTGAGTCTGTTTGTTCGCTTCTGCTAAACCTCAGGCCATCCCCGGGGTCCATGGTCTGAGCCTAGGCCCAGGGCACTGAGGTAAAAATGAAAAAGGTCCTTCTCTCCATCACCGCATTGGCCTTGGCGTCAGGCATGCCGTTGGCTGCCCAGACACCCCATTTCGGGCTGGGCGTCATCGTTGGCACCCCCACGGGCGCATTGAACAGCACATCCTATCCCGATGGTAGTGCAGAGACCTACAACACCGGCTTCGGGGCCCAGTTCACCATGAGTTGGCCTGTGGACAGGAATCTGGCCCTGAGGCTCAATGTAAGCGGCATCACCTTCGATGGGACGGGAAGCGCGCCCCATACCTATAACTGGAACGTGCAGGACTCGGTATTCAGCCTTGGTGGTGAAGCGGAACTCTTCCTGGCGGACGGGAATGCCGAGCGGCATCTGGGCACCTATCTGATCGGCGGTGTGCACTCGGACTTTGAACGGTTCAGCGCCAGCGACTACGACCCCACCTACTTCGCTGCGACGACGGTCAACAAGACGCGCTTCGCGGCAACGGTGGGCCTCGGCCACACCTTCCGCTCCTATGGCCGCTACCACTGGACCCTGGAAGCGGCCTATCACAAGACCCTCACAGGAACCGACAGCAACGATTTGGCCGGTGTCGGATTCCCTGCATCGGATTACCTGAAGTTCTATGCGGGCTTCGCCTTCTAGAAAGAGGGGATGGCAGCAAGAGGTGGGCCCCCCGGGTTCAACTTCCTGGCGATCCTGGACGCCAAAGCCCAGGGGGCGGCTGGCGGAAGTTGAACGGTATGGCGTAAGTGGCCCCTTCGCTGCTCAGGACCAGTTGGGGCCACCACGATAACGTAAGCCAGGGGCGATGTTGGCATTGAAGCATCGGCCTTCGCTAGCGACTGCCACCAGGACGCGGCGGGACCGGCGGTACGGGCTCCGTTCAACAGGAAGGGGTTGAGGGTGATGATGTTCATGAGGTTGCGGCGCGGCACGGTCTCGGCTACGAAGACCTGACGGGCGGGATTGTCGAAGGCGATGGTGATGCCCAGCAGCAGGCCGACCAGGAACAGGTGCCAGAGCTGCACGTGGTGGGGCGGGGTCAGCAGGCCCCGGAACGGTTCGCCAGGGCGCATGTTCCGTTCTGGCCACCGAGAAGTAGCAGGTCAGGGTGTACCCTCGTCAGGAACGTCCTCCGACCCCAACACTCGATTGGCAGCGTAGCCGGGCTGTTTGCTTAGCGTTCCGCCAGCCCGGCGATAAACTCTCTGCGCATCTGGTCTATGGCCTGGGCGATGTAGTCGCCCTTGGAATCCAGGTCGGCATCTTGGTCCTCCTCCCACCGATCCTCTGCCCAGAGCCGGAAGGTCGGGTGCATTGTTTCTGCCAGGGACTCCTTGGAGGTCGCCTCGAAAGGGCTGCAAGCACCGTAATTGGAATTAGTGTTGTAGAAGCTAGGCATGACACTCCTGGCCTGGATGCGTGGGATGCCAACAAGGATACAGGGGAAACCCTCGCGAGGGCCCGGGGCAGTGCTCCAGACCTCCAAGATGGTGAACATGGAGACCCGCACCGAGATGGGGTTCATGACCTGGTGCTGGGGGCGGTGAACACGTGGAAGCTGAGCGCAAGGCGGAGCTGGCCACAAGACTGGTGCTGGAGTGGGTCCGGAATCCGACCTGCAGGCCGAGGCCTTCATGGCGACCCTGAATCCGAGCCAGCGGGCTGGTAGTGCTATGCTTCCTCTCCCAGGAGGGTCATGTGTGCGGGGGGATGGAGTTCGTCAGACGCCAGGACCTGACCGAGGCTGAGTGGGATGAGGCCGTACGCAATACAGGTGCTGGTGTCGAACGGTTCATCAAGGTGTTCTTTCCCAACCCCAAAGCAGCCCTGCTGGTAGACCCGGCCACAGATCTATGGCTTCCCTGGGGTCGAAGGAAGGAACATCCCGGCGAATGGCCAGAGGGAGGATGGGCACGGGAGGAAAGCCTTGGCAAGGGCTACTGGCAGCGCTGGCACCCGGCACAAGTGGTCGTCCACCCCGCGCGCTGGATGGAGAAAGACCGCCACCGTGTCAGCCGCTGGTTCGAACTGGAGCCGGGCCAAGGGATTCTGTGCGTGCGCCTGGATGCCGCGCCGGGTCAGCCGCTCTATGTGGTGACGAGACCGTCCGTCGGCGATTACCTGGCGGACATCCATGACCGCATCCCCGCGGTGGCCTGAGGACGAACTAATCACACGCAACAAGGGCTGATCGGCGCTCATGCGGGCGGTTGCCGTGCGCATGATGTGCTGTCCGGGCTCTCGGACGTGCTCGTGTCCCACATGCTTCCGCTCGACGCGTCCTGGGGCACGATAAGAATATTTGAAATATTCTTATAACAACAAGAAGGCCACCGTTGCGGGTGGCCTCTGCAGGAAGGGTGGGTCAGATCGGATGTGCCCCTTGGTGGTCTACTTGGGATCACCGTTCCTGCTGGAGGTGACGCGGGGTGCTTGGGACGCACCGGCAGAGTTTCCCAGCCCGAGGGTATCATTTTAGGGAGAGGGGCTCCTCTCAGTCCTAGAACCTACACCGAAGAGGAGGAACCCGATGGCCAGACGACACATCCCCGCACCCCAACCTCCACCGGTCCTGCCTGTGCCCCCGGAGGTAAAGGTGGGCCTGTCCGTGGCCGAAGCGGGGGAACTTTGCGGCCTCGGTGAGACCCTGCTCCGGCGGGAGATCACGGCGGGGCGCCTGAAGGTAATATGGATTGGGCGGGCACTGATCGTTCCTCGGACGGAGTTGGATGCCTGGATCTCCAGGGAGACAGAGCGGAGCACGAGGGATGCTGCCGTGGAGTTGCCCCGTGATCTGCAGCTACTGCAGGCCATCACCCGCAGTCGGTACGGGTTGCAGTTGGCGCGGGAGGCGGGAGCGGATCTTGACAAGATCGTGACCCTGGTCAAGGCGGAGCGGGCTGAGCAAGCCAAGCATGGGTGACCCCGTGTTGAAACGGTGTTGAAACGGAGGAGGATGGAAACGGGCTCCCATCCTCTTGGGTCTGAGACCAGAGCAAAAGGAGGGTGACATCCGCTGTCACCCCCTCCTTTTGCCAACAAACCCACTCTATCTGCCACTCTATCTTCCACTCTATCTGTTACCTGGTCTTACCATGCGTTACCAAGCCTCGGGGAGCGACTTTCAACATGGTTTCAACATATAACCCCTAAACGAAGAACAGGTCACCATTAAGTGCCCTGTTCCCTATTTTTATTGGTTGGCGCGAGTGGAATCGAAC
>PLUC01000203.1 GCA_003165415.1 Holophagaceae bacterium | reverse complement strand
AGCAGCCGTTACGGAGCTTGCTCCGTTACGGCTGCTTATGCCCAGCACGGGCGCCTAATCCAAACGTCATTTTCCGGCGCTAGCAATCGTTGCGGATCTGGCAAGGTCTCCGGCAAACACGAAGTTCACCTGGCCCTGGGCGGCGGGGATGAGCTTTTCCAGGGCGGCCACGGTTTCCGGATAGATGTGGCCGATGACCAGGACCTGGCGCTGGGACCGGGCCAGGGCCAGGGTCTTCTGCCATTGCCGGGCGATGGCGGCGGGGTCCTTGTCGTCGTCCAGGAACACCTTGCGCTGGACGCAGGGGACGGCCAGGTCCCGGGCCACGTCGAAGGCCACCGAGTCCTTCTCCGTGCGGCTGTCCACGAAGAAGCACTGCCTGGCCTTGATCTCCTCCAGCACCCAGGTCATCCGGGCCTGGTCCGGGGTGATGCGCGAGCCCATGTGGTTGTTGACCCCCTTGCGGAAGGGGATGTCCGCCAGCGCCTTGCGCACCCGGTCCCGCACCTGGGCTTCGGTGAGGTCATACATGACCGCGTCGGGCCCGGGGTCCTTGCCCGGCCCGGGGTAGCCGCGGGGCTCCATGGGCAGGTGCAGCATCACTTCCTTGCCCCGGCCGTGGGCGATCTCGGCGCTCTGGCGGGTGAACTCCTGGTAGGGCAGCACCGCCACATCGAAGGGGACGGCCTGGGCGCACAGCCGGGTCACCAACTCCGGCGGGGCGTAGCCCAGGTCGTCGATCACCAGTGCGACACGGGGCAGGCCACTCTTCCCGGGCGGAGGCGCGGGGGCGGGGGCCGGTTCGGCGGCCGGAGGTTCCGGGGCGGGCGCGCTCCTGGCCCGGTCCTTCCTGGGCGCGGGCCTGGCCGGCGCGGGCTCCTCCTCCCCCGGCAGGCGGCCCTTCTTTCCGTGGCAGCCCTTGTAGCTCAGCAGCCCGCCCAGGCCGATGCCGATGAGGAACATGAGGATCGCCCAGCCCGCGAGCCGGGGCGTCGAGGTGCGGCGTGTCTGGCGGCCCGCCATCGGATCAGGCCGCGGTCTTGGTCTTGGCTTTGGTGCCGAGCAGCTCGAGGATCCTGGGCAGCGGGTCGTCCTCGACCTTGGCGCCCTTGGCGGCGGCATCGGGCCGGACGGCCTTGATCACGTAGTCCGGCGTCACGCCGAAGCCCATGGGCTCTACCTTCGGCAGGGGCCCCTTGCCCTTGACCGCGTCCTGGGGCTTCATGGCGTCGGGCTTCTCCCCGCCCGCCCCCAGGTATTCCCCGCCGGCGCCCATCCAGCGCCGGTTCACCACCTCGGCGGCCCCGCCCTGCCGGAGCAGGAAACGGCTGCGCTCAACCCCCAGACCGTAGGTGCGCTCGCCGAACACAGGCACGGCCTGCTTCTTGAGGGCGGAGGAGAGGGCCTCGGCCGGCCCCAGGGTGTAGTTCCCCTGGAGCACCGCGAACTGGGCGAACGGGGGCAGGCTGGCCGAAACCACGGCCACGTCCCTGGGCGGCTTGCCGGTTTCCTGGACCGTGGCCAGGGGACCGGCGCCTACGAACAGGCCCGCCACCAGCGCGGCCTCCGGCAGGCCGCCGCCGGCGCACTGGCGGAGGTCCAGGACCAGGGGCAGCTTGTGGTCCAGGCCCGGCAGCAGGGCCTTGAGCTGGTCGGCCCGGCCCGGGGTGAGGTCGGCCAGGGCCAGCACCGTGGCCCTTGGGTCTTTGCGCACGGCGATGGGCGGCGGCTGGACCAGTTCCCGCTTCAGGGTGATCTTCTTCAGGTCGCCGTTGGCGGCCACGTAGCGCAGCAGGGTGAGTTCGGAACCCACCGGGCCGCGCAGCCTGCGCTCCAGGGTCCAGGCGCTCATGGGGCCGATGGATTCGCCGTCCAGCTTGCGCACCATGTCGCTCACCTGGAAGCCGGCCTTGGCCGCGGGGCTGTCCGGGACCACCGCCACAATCTGGGCGTAGATCTGCCGCTTCACCACGGTGATGCCGACCCCCGCCGGCCCGGGATCCGGCAGGTGCAGATCCTCGGCGGTCAGGTAGGAATTCAGCGGGTGGGCCCGTTCCAGGACGCCCTGGATGCCGCCGCTGATGACCTTTTCCATGTCCGGCTTGTCCACGTAGTTGTCACGGACCAGGGTGAGCACGTCCTGGATGTCGGAGAGCCCCGCCAGCGGATCCTGGGCGGCGACCTGGGCGGTGAGCCTCGGCGCGTCCTGGACCGGCTGGAACATCACCGGGTAGGTGAAGGCGGCCACCAGGGGGAGAGTAAGGAGGGAAAGCCATGAGCGCTGGTGCATGCCCCTAGTGTAGGCCATCCCGCGCGGGTCCGAACAACGCAATTATACCTTCATGCATTCAGCGAGATCGTCCAGGCAGGAGGCCACGGCGCGGTTGGCCTCTGGCCGCGCCAGGGCGGCCAGGAGCTCCGGATCGGCCATGAGCCGGGCGGCCGCCGCCGCCAGGTCCGCGTCCAGGCCCGGTCCCTGCGCCACCAGCGCCCCCCTGCCCTCCTCGACCATGGCCTGGGCGTTCATGACCTGGTGGTTCCCGGCGCTGCCGGGCATGGGCACCATAAGGGCGGGCCGGCCGCAGGCCTTGAGTTCCGCGCAGGTGCTGGCGCCGGACCGGGTCAGCACCAGGCTGGCGGCTTCCATTTCCCGGTCCATGTCCTCCAGGAACGGCGCGATCCGGTGCCGGGGGTGGAGCTGGACCCCGTCCATGGCCTGGAACCAGGCCGGCCCGGTCTGGTGCAGCAGGTCCCACTGGGGGAAGCGCTCCAGAAGCGCCGGCGCCATGGCCAGCACCGCCTCGTTGAGGGCCCGGGCGCCGCCGCTGCCGCCCAGCACCAGCAGGCGCCAGGGGGGCCCGGCCACGGGGCCGAAGGGGCGGAGAAAGGCGGAGCGCACCGGGGTTCCCGCCGGCACGCAGCGGGCCCCCGGCAGGCGGCCGCGCACCGCGTCCATGCCGCACCAGACCCCGGCCGCCCCGGAGGCCAGGAGCTTCACCAGCAGCCCCGGCTGGGCGTTGGACTCATGCAGGAAGTACGGGATGCCCAGGGCCCGGGCCGCCAGCAGGGCCGGGGCCGAGCCGTAGCCGCCGGTGGCCAGCACCGCCCAGGGCCGATCCCTGCGCCAGGCGGTCTTGAGCCGGCCCCGGGCGGCGGCCAGCTTCAGGGCGGCCCGGACGATCTTCCACGGGGACCGCCCCACGAACCCCTCCACGTCCAGCAGCAGGTGCGGCCACGGGCTCTGGGGCAGCAGCCGGCCCTCGATGCCGCGCCGGGCGCCGACAAAGGCCACGGTCCGCCCCGGCCAGCGGGCCCGGGCCCCTTCCGCCAGGGCCACGGCGGGGAAATAATGCCCCCCGGTGCCGCCCCCGGTCACCACCAGACTCCCGGCAAACATGTGCTCAACCATACTTAAGCCTACAATCCTTTGAGGACAGACCGGTCCTCAGGAGATAGAATCGTCATTGATACCGTACCGAAAGGGCGGTCTTCCTTTTTAGCCCGGAGTGTTCATGAAGATTCTTGTCGCCCTGAAGCAGGTGCCCGACACCGAGACCAAGATCAAGGTAGGCCCCGACGGGAAATCCCTGGATCTCGGGGATGTGAAGTGGATCACCAGCCCCTATGACGAATACGCCCTGGAGGAAGCCCTGCGCCTGAAGGAATCCCGGGACGCTGAGGTGACCGCGGTCTCCGTGGGCAACGACAAGGCCCGGGCCGTGCTCCAGGGCGCCCTGGCCCTGGGCGTGCAGAACGCGGTGCTGGTGAAGTCGGACCAGACCGGGGATCCCATGGCCATCGCCCGCACCCTCGCGGGTTTCGCCAAGGGCAAGGATTTCGATCTCATCTTCCTGGGCAACAAGGGCTTCGGCGGCGACAACGCCTCGGTGGGGCCCATGCTTGCCGAGCTGCTGGGCATCGCCCAGGCCAACGTCGTCACCAGGCTGGAAGTCCTGGACGGGAGCTTCCGCGCCGAGCGCGAAGGGGACGCCGGCACCGAGATCCTGGAGGGCGCCCTCCCTGCGGTGATCACCGCCCAGCGCGGCCTGAACGAGCCCCGCTACGCCAACCTCAAGGGCATCATGGCCGCCAAGAAGAAGACCATCGAGGAAGTGGACGGCGCAGTGGCGGCGCCCCTGGTGGGCGTGGTCGCCCTGGACCTGCCCCCGGCCCGGCCCGAGGGCCGCAAGCTGGAAGGCTCGGCCGCGGACCAGGCCGCGGCGCTGCTGGGCCTGCTGCGGAACGAAGCCAAGGTACTGTGACTGAAGCATTTGAAGCGAACGCCAACGATGAGGTCAAAATGATTCTGGTTTTTTGTGAGTTGAAGGACGGCAGCATCCGCAAGCCTTCTTTGGAAGCCCTGTCCGAAGCCCGCCGCCTGGCGGACCCCGCCGGCCTGCAGGTGGGCGCCCTGTTCGTGGGCTCAACATGTGCCGGCGCGGAGAAGGCGGCCCAGTATGGCGCCGACTGCATCCTCAAGGTGGAAGCCCCCAGCCTGGCCGCCTATTCCAGCGACGGCTACGCCCAGGCCATCGCCGACGCCGTGAAGGCCAAGGGCGCCAGCGTGCTGCTGGGCGCCGCCACCTCATCCGGCAAGGACGTGCTGCCCCGGGCCGCGGCCCGCCTGGACGCGGGCTATGCCGCGGACGTGACCGGCCTGGCCATGGCCGGCGGCAGGCTCACCTGCGTGCGCCCGGTGTACGCCGGCAAGGCGTTCGCCTCGACCGCCTTCGAGAGTCCCATCCAGGTGGCCACCACCCGGCCCAACGTGTTTACCGCCACCGAGCATCCCAGGTTGGGCACCGTCGAGACCCTGCCCGCCCCCGCCGGAGGCTTCCTGTCCGTGGTCAAGGAGATCCTGGCCAAGGGCGGCGGCAAGCAGGACCTCACCGAGGCCGACATCATCGTCTCCGGCGGCCGGGGCATGAAGGACGGCGCCAATTTCCAGATCCTGGAAGAGCTGGCCGAAGCCCTGGGCGGCGTGGTGGGCGCCTCCCGGGCGGCCGTGGACGCCGGCTGGGGCATTCCGCACAGCATGCAGGTGGGCCAGACCGGCAAAGTTGTGAGCCCGACCCTGTACATCGCCTGCGGCATCAGCGGCGCCATCCAGCACGTGGCCGGCATGAGCGGCTCCAAGGTGATCGTGGCCATCAACAAGGACCCCGAAGCGCCGATCTTCAAGCTGGCCACCTACGGCATCGTCGGCGACCTGTTCGAGGTGGTGCCGGAGCTGACGAAGGCGGCCAGGGCCATGGCCATCGGCAAATAGGCCGTTCAACTAGCAGCCCTTACGGAGCTTCGCTCCGTTACGGCTGCCTTGTGCCAAGCCTAATGACTAATCAAGACGCAATCTAACGGTATTAGCAGCCATTACGGAGTTTGCTCCGTAATGGCTGCTCTGCAGTTTGGACTTTTCGTCCGGTCCAATCATTCCCTGCCGGTGGCTCCGGAATCGTTCGTTCCGGTCCCCCGGGTTCGCTCCGACCCATTTCGGGTCCCCCGGTCAAGCGCCGACCCACACTTTCGCTTCGAACTTTCCGTCCTCGCAAGCTGCGGGCGGAAAGTCCGAAGCGTTTGCCGTCATCCAAACGGCTGACCACCCAGTGATACGGCCTGTTCAAAGCGGAGCTATTTCTACCGGCGCATGAATCGCTGGGATTCAGAATTTTTTACAC
>PLUC01000254.1 GCA_003165415.1 Holophagaceae bacterium | reverse complement strand
GGCGCTGGACGAGGTGACCACGGCCATGCGGGCCGGCACCATCACCGGCCTGGTGGGTCCGGACGGAGCCGGCAAGACCACCTTCCTGCGCACCCTGGCCGGCCTGCTCAGCCCCACCCAGGGCGAGGTCCGGGTGCTGGGCCTGGACCCCCGGGGCCAGAGCGCCGAACTGCGCGAGCAGATCGGCTACATGCCCCAGAAGTTCGGCCTCTACGAGGACCTGAGCGTGCTGGAGAACCTGACCCTGTACGCCGACCTGCGCAACGTGGTGGGCGCGGACCGGGAGGCCGCCTTCAAGCAGCTGCTGGCCTTCACCGACCTGGCCGCCTTCACCGACCGCTACGCGGGCAAGCTGTCCGGCGGCATGAAGCAGAAGCTGGGCCTGGCCTGCTCCCTGCTGGGCCACCCGCGCGTCCTGCTCCTGGACGAACCCGGGGTCGGCGTGGATCCCATCTCCCGGCGCGAGCTTTGGAAGATGGTCCGGGCCCTGTCCCAGGACGGTCTGACCGTGGTGTGGAGCACCGCCTACCTGGACGAAGCGGAGCTGTGCGACGACGTGCGCCTGATGGCCGAAGGCCGGATCCGGGCCAGCGGCACCCCCGCGGAGCTCATGGCGCCCATGGCCGGGCGCTGCTTCCAGATCACCCAGTTGGCGGATAGCCCGAGAAGCCTCCTGCACCGGGTGCTGAACGCCCCGGAGGTGATCGACGGCGCCATCCAGGGCAGCACTGTCCGCCTGGTCCTGCGCGAAGGCAACGTCTTTCCGGATCTGGCCCGGCTGGGCGCCGGGCCCGAGGCCGCCTTCAAGGCCGTGCCTCCGCGCCTGGAGGACGCCTTCATCAGCCTGCTGGGCGGCGGCCCCGGGGGCGACTCGGCCCTGGCCGAGGTCACCCATGCCAAGGCACCGGATCCGGCCCTGGACCCGGGCGCGATCATCGGCGCCCACCACCTGTGCAAGCGCTTCGGCGACTTCAAGGCCACGGACGACGTGAGCTTCTCGGTGGCCCGGGGCGAGATCTTCGGCCTGCTGGGCCCCAACGGGGCCGGCAAGTCCACCACCTTCAAGATGGAATGCGGCCTGCTCAAGCCCACCAGCGGCCAGGCCCTGGTGATGGGCCTGGACCTGCAGCACAGCCCCTCCCAGGCCCGCCAGCAGCTGGGCTACATGGCCCAGAAGTTCTCCCTCTATGGCCAGCTGAGCGTGCGCCAGAACCTCCTGTTCTTTTCCGAAATCTACGGGCTGGAGGGCGAGGCCCAGCGCTTCAAGGTCCAGCAGATGATCGAGACCTTCGACCTGGCCCCGTACCTGGAGACCCTGGCCGTCAAACTCCCGCTGGGCTTCAAGCAGCGGCTGGCCCTGGCCTGCTGCGTCATGCACGAGCCCCAGGTGCTGTTCCTGGACGAACCCACCTCCGGGGTGGACCCGGTGACCCGGCGGGAGTTCTGGAACCACATCCACGGGTTGGCCAACAAGGGGGTGACCATCATCGTCACCACCCACTTCATGGACGAAGCCGAGTACTGCGACCGCATCGGCCTGGTCTTCCGGGGCAGGCTCATCGCCCTGGGTCGCCCGGACGACCTGAAGCGGGGCTGCGCCACCCCCGAGCGGCCGGATCCGACCATGGAGGACGCCTTCGTCGAACTCATCCTGGAGGCTGAACCATGAGCGGCATTTCCCCGCGGCGCCTGCTGGCCCTGTGCCGCAAGGAGTCGTACCAGATCGTGCGCGACCCCAGCAACATCCTCATCGCCTTCGTTTTGCCGGTGATGCTGCTGTTCTTGTATGGCTTCGCCATCAACCTGGACATCAACCTGGTGCGGATCGGGGTGCTGCGCCTGGACGACGGGCCGGCGGCGGTGAGCTTCGAGGAGCAGCTGCGGGGCACCCCCTCCTTCGAGATCCACCACGGCGCCTCCCTGCAGGCCCTGCAGGGTGCAATGGCGCGCGGCGAGATCCGCGGCCTGGTGGTGATCCAGAACGATTTCTCCACCCGCTGGGCACACGGGCAGAGCGCGGCCATCCAGGTGCTCACCGACGGCTCCGAGCCCAACACCGCCAACTTCGTCTCCGCCTACGTGCAGGGCGCCTGGGAGAAGTGGCAGGAAGCCCGGGCGCCCTTGTCTGACGGCACCCCCGTCCCGGGCCTGGAACTGCGGCAGCGGGCCTGGTACAACCCGGCCACCATCAGCCGCGACTACCTGGTGCCGGGCTCCATCGCCGTGGTCATGACCGTCATCGGCGCCCTGCTCACCTCCCTGGTGGTGGCGCGGGAATGGGAGCGGGGCACCATGGAGGCGCTCCTGGCCACGCCGGTCACCGCCGCCGAGCTGCTGCTGTCCAAGATCCTGCCGTACTACCTGCTGGGCATGGTGGCCATGGCCCTGTGCACCCTGG
Source organism: Holophagaceae bacterium (assembly GCA_003165415.1). Classification (GTDB taxonomy): domain Bacteria; phylum Acidobacteriota; class Holophagae; order Holophagales; family Holophagaceae; genus Mesoterricola. The sequence goes on along the minus strand of PLUC01000254.1, from coordinate 18,203 downwards.
TGGCGGTGGTGCTCATGGGCGTGCCGTTCCGGGGCTCCTTCCTGGTCCTGGCCGGATCCAGCACCCTGTTCCTGGGCGCCGCCCTGGGCTTCGGCCTGTTCCTGTCCACCACCCTGCGCAACCAGTTCGAAGCCGCCCAGGCCGCGCTCACTGCCGGCTTCCTCCCGGCCATGATGCTGTCGGGTTTCGTGTTCGAGATCAGCAGCATGCCCGCGCCGGTGCGCCTGCTGACCCGGCTGTTCCCGGCCCGCTACTTCACCAGCTCGCTGCAGACCCTGTTCCAGGCGGGCACCGTCCGCTCCATCCTCGTCCCCGACTGCCTGTTCCTGGCGCTGCTCATGGCGTTCTGGATCACCCTCACCGCCCGCAAGACCACCCGGACCCTGGACTGACCCCATGCTCAGACGCCTGCTCGCCCTGATCCGCAAAGAACTGCAGATCGTCCTCAGCAACCCCAAGTCCCGGGCCATGCTCATCATGCCGGTGGTGCTGCAGGTGGTGCTGTTCCCCTTCGCCGCCACCATGGAGGTCAAGCACGCCACCCTCGCCGTCTACAACCAGGACTCGGGCTCCGCCTCGGTGGAGGTGATCCAGCGCCTGAGCCGCACCGCCGCCTTCGATAAGATCAAGCTGGTGCACAGCGGGCCGGAGTTGCGCGAGGCCATGGAGTCCCAGGAGGCCCTGCTGGCCGTGGCCATCCCCTCGGACTTCTCCCGCCGGCTGCTGGCCCGGGAAAGCGCCCCCCTGCAGACCATCCTGGACGGCCGGCGCTCCAACAGCAGCCAGATCGCCGGCGCCTACGTGACCCAGGTGGTCTCGGGCTATGCCCGGGAGCGCGGCGCCCCGGCGACCACCGCCCTGGACGTGCGCAACATCTACAACCCCAACCTGCATTCCATGTGGCACGTGCTGCCCAGCCTGGTGGCCATCATCACCACCATCGGCTGCCTGTTCGTCACCGCCCTGAGCGTGGCCCGGGAGCGGGAGGAGGGGACCTTCGACCAGCTGCTGGTCTCGCCCCTGACCCCGGTCTACATCATGATCGGCAAGGCCGTGCCCGGCATCCTCATCGCCCTGGCCCAGGGGCTCTTCATCGCCGGTGTCGCGGCCTGGGGGTTCCGGGTGCCCTTCACCGGCTCCCTGCTGGTGCTGGTGGTCGGCATCCTCTGCTACGGCATGGCCCTGGCCGGGATCGGCCTGTTCATCTCCAGCATCTGCATGACCCAGCAGCAGGCCTTCTTCGGCGTGTTCACCTTCATGTCGCCGGCCATCCTGCTTTCGGGCTACGTGGGCCCCATCGAGAACATGCCGCTGCCGCTGCGCGGTCTGGCCTGGATCAACCCGCTGACCCACACCATCCTCATCATGAAGGGCGTGTTCCTCAAGGGCTTCGGCTTCAGCCAGGCCTGGCCCTACCTGTGGCCCCTGCTGGCGGTCGCCGTGTGCACGCTTACCGTCGCCCTGACCATGTTCCGCCGTCACATCGCCTGACCGAGGCCCCCATGAAAAAGTATCTGGCTCTTCCTCTGCTTGCCGCCCTGTTGGCCTGCCATCCCGTGGGGGTGGATTACGTGCGGCCCAAGATGGACCTGCCGGCCAGCTTCGCCGTGCCCGCCGGCGACCAGGCTCCGCAGCTGCGATGGTGGACCGCCCTGGGCGACCCCGTCCTCACCCGGCTCATCACCCAGGCCTACGCCGCCAGCCCGGACCTGCGTCTGGCCGAGGCCAGACTGCGACAGGCAAGGGCCCAGCAGGGGGTCCAGGACGCCCAGGGCGGGCCTACCGTGAACCTGGACGGGCGGGTGTCCCGGGACCTGATCAGCGCCAACAGCGAGGAATTCGCCAACCTGCCCTTCCCCAACCCCAAGGTCAATTTCACCAACTACCAGGTCGGCTTCGACGCCTCCTGGGAGCTGGATTTCTTCGGCCACCAGCGACGCCTGTCCGAGGCCGCCCTGAGCCGCACCGAATCCAGCGCCGAGCAGCTGGGCGACGCCCGCCTGGTGTTGGCCGCCGAGGTGGCGCGCACCTACATCGAGCTGCGCACCGGCCAGCAGCGCCTGATCCTGGCCGAGACCAGCACTCGGCAGGCCGAGCAGCTGGTGCAGCTGACCCAGGTCGCGTTCCAGGCCGGGGACAGTTCCCGGCAGGATCTTCAGCAGGCCGAACTGAACCTGGCCAGCTTCCGGGCCACGGTGCCGGAACTGGAAGTGGGCCTGCGGGAAAGCCTGACCAGCCTGGCCACCCTCACCGCCCAGCCGGTGGAGCAGGTGCAGGCCCAGGTCGGCGCCGTAGCAAAGCTCATGGCGGTGCCCCCGGCCCCCGCCGCGGGCCTGCCCTCGGACTTGCTGAACCGGCGCCCGGACCTGCGCGGCGCCGAGCGGGACCTGCAGGCGGCCAATGCCGACGTGGGGGTGGCCGTGGCCGAACGCTATCCGCGCTTCTCCCTGGTGGGCAGCGCCGGCTGGAACTCCATCCAGGCCGGCAGCCTGCTGCAGAATGCCAGCCGCACCTGGAGCCTGGGCCCGCAGTTCACCCTGCCCCTGTTCGACCAGGGGCTGCTCAAGAGCCAGGTCCAGGCCCGCAAGGCCGCCTTTGATGCGGCCCTGGCCACCTACCACAAGGCCGTGCTCGCCGCCCTGGCGGACGTGGACGTGGCCTTCACCCGCCTGGCCCAGGACGAGCGCAAGCGCCAGCAGCTGCTGGAGGCCGAGGCCCGCCAGCGGCAGATCCTGGACCTGGACCAGCGGCGCTTCCAGGCCGGGGACATCGACCGCACCACGGTGCTCCAGGCCCAGCGGAGCCTGCTCAGCCAGCAGGACCAGAGTCTGCAGGCCCAGTCCCAGAGCCTGACCGCGCTGGTGTCGATCTACAAATCCCTGGGCGGCGGCTGGGAGTGACAATTCTGGCCCTTCCCGTTGACAGGGCTCTTGATATGCCCACCATCTCCCCATGCTGCTGGCCCCAGCCCTGGACCAGTACGAGGACAACCTGGGCAAGGTCCTGGAAGAACTCCAGGGACACTTCGACCATGGTTCGAGCTGAATTCTAAGTGGTGCGCCCAGCGCGACTCGAACGCGCGACCTACGGCTTAGAAGTATCTTTAGGATTATAAAAATACCATTCATGAATAAGGGAAATTGGCAAAAATATGGGTGGTGACTTGGTGAATCCTGGGTGGCCGGTGATGCCCGTTCTGGACAGGATCTGCCGATAGAATGGAGGCTTCCCCGAGGGTACCGTGAAAATCTTCCTTGTAGGAATCGGATGCGTAGGCAAGACCACGGTTGGGTCAAAGCTGGCGACCAGGCTTGCTCTTCCATACTTCTTCTTCGACCTGGATGATGAAGTCGAAAAGTTTTTCTCAACCCCCATCGAGCGGCTCCAGGATCGGTTGGGCACCGTTCAAGCCTACCGGCAAGAAACCTCAAAGGCATTGGACCACCTGCTCCATCAGGCGGGGGCGATGGATGCGGTTATTGCCTTACCTGCAAGTGGGCTGATGAAACCATGCTGGGGCATCGTCAAGAAAGCCAATGGGATTGTCATTGCGCTGGAGGACAAGGCTGAGAACATCCTGAATCGGATAACCTTCTTTGACAAGGACTCCGTGCCCATTAAGAAGGTGCTGACGGACGAAGAAAAGCGTCTATACCTCCGTGAGATCAAGTTGGATATCACCTACTTCAAGCCCAGCTACAAGAAAGCCCATCTGACGGTGAACATGGCAGGACTCGATGCCGACATGGCAACCGAAAAGGTAGAAGAGATGCTTGATGATTACTTGCAAACCAAAGTTTAGTCGGCCATTTCCCCATCATGCCATAGGCTGGATAGGAAGTTCCTGGAGCATCGCCAGGGCGCATAGTTCGAGGTCGCCTACCCGCTTGGGATCGGGTAGCTCATCGGAAGAAATCTCAACGTCCCACTCGTCCATCCACTGCCAGTAGGCTTGCCCCTTTTCGGCTTTCTGCCACCGTTCCGAACGGGCGGCGAAGTAGTCGTTCTGGTCATTGTGGATGTCATAGATGAAGCAGTTGGCTACATCTATCAACTGTCGGTATTCGCGATCCAGTTTCACAACCTCACTCCATTCGCCGGAACCAGCACGGAATGCTTCATGAGCATCCAATAGCTCAGCTTCAATGTCGAGAAGGTCATCCTCAAGCTGGTCCTTCCGGTCCAGATCTATCCGAGTGAGTTTTAAGCGGGTCTTTGACGGGAAGGCCGGTATTGGGCTTGGCTTCTGCATGGGAACCGCAAGTGGAACACTCTTCGCCGGCGTCCCCTTCCTTGATTGCTTGGTCTCACCCGCAACGGTTCTAGCTCTTTCGAGGGAGGGGTACTTCGCAGCGCTGGGCTTCAACCTCTTGTGCACCACAGGGCCTCCGTCAAGTGTTTTATAAAACATTACAAATAATAAACTTGGATGTCTAAAGCACGGGGGCTAAAGCACACTTCTTAAGCTCCGTCTGGAGAATGTTGTGCTTTATTGGCAAGTTTCCACCTCGCCCAGCGTCGTGTTCCTTCCAGGGCGATCTTGTGCTCGTCTTTGAGTTCACTGAGCAGACGCTGAACCTTGTGCTCGGGGAGGGCAGGGAGTAACTGTTCCAACTCCGACAAAGGGGATCCGTTGCGCCCAGGATGATCTTGCCGCCGCCCTCGTTGGCCAAGGCAACGCAGTAATCCACCAGCTTTTCGAAGTCATAGCGGTTCCTGGCCTCCTTGAACTCGAAGCGGCTGCCTTCCGGTGCTTCGAGCCATTGGCGGAGCTGATCCTGGGAGGTGGGAATCGGATGCATCAGGCCTTCTCCTCGTTGCCCATGGCCGTGACTTCGGGCCGGACTTTCAAGATACCAGCCGACGCTGAAGGCCCGCATGCCGGGAGGGCGGGGCAGGCAGGTTGTTCCAGGACTGAAGGGGAGAACAAAAAACTGGAAAGGACTGGAAAAGGCTGGAATGGCCAACCCAGTCCTGATTTTCAGGATTGCATTTCCATATGTGGATTTTTCGAAACATTGTGATGATTGATGCTTGCGATTGGTGCGCCCAGCGCGACTCGAACGCGCGACCTACGGCTTAGAAGGCCGTTGCTCTATCCAACTGAGCTATGGGCACTATTGGACTTAGGTTACTTCGTTAAAACTTCCCTACCTGTCTTCCCTGCTTTTGCCGAGGCTTTGGGGGACACGGCAAGACCCATTCTACCTGCTACGATCTGCCAGGCCCATACCGGTGCCGAGGTGCACCGGTTATCATGGCCATCTTTGAGGAAGCTTTTAGGAAAGGTGTGACCTTGTCCCGAACCTTGGCAGATGAAATAGTCGAGACCCTGGCCCAGGTCGGAGTGCAAAGAATCTTTGGGCTTGTGGGCGACAGTCTCAACCCGGTCACCGATGCGCTCCATCGCAGCGGCAAGCTCGAGTGGATTCATGTTCGTCACGAAGAAACTGCGGCTTTCGCCGCAGGAGCCGAAGCACAACTCACGGGCAACCTGGCTGTTTGCGCCGGGAGCTGCGGCCCCGGCAATCTTCATCTGATAAACGGGTTGTTTGACGCCCATCGGAGCATGGCACCTGTCCTGGCCATCGCCTCCCATATCCCGACCTCCGGGATCGGACTCTTCGGGGTGCGGGTCGAGGATCCCGCGGAGTTCCGCCCCGCCCTCGAACAGGCCCTTGCCCATCCGGGGCCGGCGCTGGTGGACGTGGTCACGGACCCGAACGTGCTCGCCATGCCTCCGCGGGCCACGGTCGGTCAAACGGCGGGTTTCGCCCTGGCCATGACCAAGCTCGCCTTCACCGGCCGGATGGATGACGCGATGGATACCGTCGCGGCCAACTGGCGTGAATTGCTCTGAAGCGGGAGCCGCCCTATTGAAAGGGCGAACACTTCATTTTGATGGAGCCGGGTCCGACGGCCTCGCCGGAAATCATTGATTCGTTTGAATATGGGTAATGGCGTGGAAGCTGCATTCACCCGTTTGTGCACTGTCGGAAGGAGCCACGGCCATGTTGCGGAGCTTGAAGGATCTGGAAAATTTCACGGTGAGCGCCAGCGACGGCGACATCGGCAATGCCGGCGATTTCTATTTTGACGATGACTGCTGGGTCGTTCGCTATCTGGTGGTCGAAACCGGGGGCTTCTGGCACGAGCGGAACCAGGTGCTGGTCTCGCCCATCGCCTTCGGTCCGGCGGATTGGCCCACCCGGCGGTTCCACCTCTCCCTCACCAGGGAGAAGGTGCAGCACAGCCCGGACGCTTCGCTGGACAAGCCGGTCTCCCGGCAATTCGAGCAGGATTATTACCGGTTCTATGGCTGGCCGACCTATTGGGGCGGTGACGGGCTCTGGGGCAACTGGACCTACCCGGCGCAGCTGGCCATGGCCGCGCCCAGCGCCCTGCGCGAGGACCTGGACCGGGGCGACCCCCATCTGCGCAGTCTGCGCGAGGTGGTCGGCTACCACCTCCAGGGCGCTGACGGCGAACTCGGCCACATCGACGATCTCATCGTGGATGACCGGACCTGGGCCATCCGCTACCTGGTGGTCAACACCAGCAACTGGTGGGTCGGCAAGAAGGTCCTGCTGTCGCCCCATTGGGTGGATCGGATCAGCTGGGCCGAAAACCAGGTCTACGTCAGTCTGCCCCGGGAAGACATCAAGCACAGCCCCGAATGGCAGCCCGGGCAGCCGATCAATCGAGAGTACGAAATGCGCCTCTACGATTATTACGGCCGGCCCGTCTACTGGCCCCAGGATGGCCCGGAGGAGGTCGGCGATTCGCTTTCGGGAAAATTCGGCGGTCACGACTGATGCCATCCAAGTCTACGACCTCGCTTTGAACGAGAGTCCCTTCATCTTGATCGAAGGGAGCCGGATCCGGGGGTTTTGACCTCGCCATTCCAAAGGTTATCCATGTCCACACTGGGCGAAGGCAGGAATGATCAGCGCCGCGAGGCGATCCGGCAGACCCTGGTTCTGGGGGCCGGAGCCGGCCCCGAAGCCGGCGCCGTCGCCGCGGCGGTCCTGGGCGTTTGGCACAGGATAGGCGAATGCCTGGTGCCCATGATCGGCGCCCGGGGGGTCGAAGCGCTTTTCGGCCGTGCCCTGCAGTTGACGGCCTCCGCCTTCCCCTGGCTGGCCGCGGCCGGGGAGGACAAGACCTCCCTGGCCGGGGTCGCGGCCCGGCTGGCGTCCCGGGACCCGCAAGCCGCCGCGGAGGCCAGCGTGGCGCTGCTCGCCACTTTCACCGAACTGCTGGCGACGCTGATCGGAGCGTCCCTGACGGACCGGTTGCTGGATCCGGTATGGACGGTCTCGACCCCACCGGCTGGACAGGAGACCAGGCCATGACCGACCGGATGAACATCATGCAGCTCGCCACCGGAGTGCCGGGGCTCGATTCGATCCTGGGCGGGGGCCTGCCCGAATTCTCCTTCAACCTCATCACCGGGCCGCCGGGGTCCGGCAAGACCACCCTGGCGCACCAGCTGATGTTCGCCCTGACGACCCGGGAACGGCGGGCGCTGTTCTTCACCGTGCTGGGCGAGCCGCCCCTGAAGATGCTGCGCTACCAGCAGCAGTTCTCGTTCTTCGATGCCGCCCGGATCAACGACACGATCCGGTTCGTCAACCTGGCCGAGGAGGCCGCCAGCGGGGATTACGAGCGGGTGCTGGCCCGGATCCTGAAGGAGGTCGAGGCCTTCACCCCGGGGCTGGTGTTCGTCGATTCCTTCCGCTCGGTCCTGGCGGAGGCCGGCCCCCGGACCGACGGCATCAGTTCGCAGCAGTTCATCCAGCAGCTGGGGGTGCAGTTGAGCAGCTGGCAGGCGACCACCTTCCTGATCGGCGAGGAGCCGACCCAGGACAACGCCCATCCGGTCTACACGGTGGCCGACGGCCTGCTGTACCTGTGCCAGAGCCTCTACCGGAACTCCATGGTGCGCAAGATCCAGGTCCTGAAGCTGCGCGGCCAGGCCACCAGCCCCGGGATCCACACCTTCCGCATCACCGGCGACGGGATCGAGATCTTCCCGGCGGCGGTGGTTCCCGGCGACTCCGGGGCGGCCCAGGCCCCCCGCACCGCTCCGGTGCGCACGGCGCGGCTGGCCATGGGCGTCCCGGGTCTCGACGAGATGCTGGGCGGCGGCCTGCCGTCGGGCTATTCGCTGCTGGTCGCCGGGCCTTCCGGTTCGGGCAAGACCATCCTCGCCACGGCCTTCCTGGCCGAGGGGGTCCGGCTGGGCGAACCGGGGGTGATCGTCGCCTTCGAACAGACCCCGAGCCAGTCCTGGACCCGCACCATCGACAATCTGGTCCGGAGCGGGAAGCTCGGCCTGATCAACACCCGCCTGCTGGACCTGTCCATCGACGAGATCGTCCAGCACCTGATCGAAAGCATCCAGCGCATGGGAGCCAGCCGGGTGGTGATCGATTCGCTTTCGGGGTTCGAACTGGCGGTGGCGCCCACCTTCCGGGAAGACTTCAGGGAGTCACTGTTCCGCATGATCTCGGTCCTTTCCGGCCTCGGGGTCACGGTGCTGATGACCTCGGAACTGGAAGACCGCTACACCGACCTGCGCTTCAGTTCCTATGGATCGGCCTTCCTCACGGACGCGATCATCGTCCAGCGCTATGTGGAACTGGAAAGTCGCCTGAAGCGGGTCATGGCGGTGGTCAAGGTGCGCGGCAGCGCCCACAGCGACCAGCTCCGGCAGTACGAGATCACCGGGGAAGGCATCGTCATCGGCGACCCGGTGACCGGATGCGCGGGCCTGCTCAGCGGCCGGCCGCGGCGGACCCGAAGCGGCCTGCCATGACCGGGACCGGGCACTCCCAGGCGATGGCCGACGAGGCCGAGCGCGGCGCCCTCAACGCCGAGCATCTGCGGGAAGCCAACGCGAACCTGGTCCTGGCCACGGTCAACGCCCAGACCATGGCGGAGGCCTCCGCGCAGGCCGCTGTCCAGCTGCGGGAAGCCAACGAGCACCTGGTCGTGGCGACGGTCAAGGCCCAGATGATGACCGAAGTGGCCGAGCAGGCCACGGCGCAGATGGTCTACCGGGCCAAGCTCGAAGGGGAGCTCCTGGAGGCCCGGAAGCTGGAGGCCATGGGCGTGCTCGCCGGCGGGGTCGCCCACGACTTCAACAACCTCATCACCACCATCATGGGCTATTCCGACCGGGGCAGTCTGATGGTGGAACCGGGCAGCGAACTGGCGCGGTTCTTCAAGGCCATCGACAAGGCGGCCCGGAAGGCCGCGGAGCTCACCCACCAGCTGATGGCCTATGCGGGGCAGGAGGAAATCCTGGCGACCGAGGTCGACCTCTGCATCGTCGTCAAGGAGGTCATCCAGCTCCTCGCCGCATCCATTCCCAGGCATGTGCAGGTCCGGAGCGAGCTGGCCGTCCTCCCCCTGGTGAAGGGCGATCCCACCCAGATCTTCCAGATCGTGATGAACCTGGTCGTCAATGCCGCCCAGGCCTGCCCGGCGGGGACCGAGGGCCGGGTCACGGTCCGGACCGGGACGGAGGAGCTCATCGAGGCCGTCGCCGGGGCCGGTTCCTGGATCCTGCCCCTGGCCGCGGGCAGCTATGCCACCCTGGAGGTGGTGGACACCGGAGCCGGGATGGCTCCCGAGGTCATGGCGAGGATTTTCGAGCCGTTCTTCTCGACCAAACCCTCCGGCCACGGGCTGGGGCTGGCCGCCGTGATCGGCATCCTCCGAGCCCACGGGGGCGGGCTCAGGGTCCAGAGCGAACCCGGCCGGGGCTCCTCCTTCAAGGTCTATCTGCCCGTCTGGCAAGGTCTGGCATGAGGGCCAGGGGGGCGACGAGTTCGTGCGGCTGCTTGTGCCTGGCAAGGACGATTCAAGAGGACGTGATCCAACGGTGTTAGAAAACGTCAAAGAAGGGACCAGCCCATGCCCGACCAGCCCGATCCGAACGCCGGCGCGTTGCCCGGTCTCACCAGCGCAGAAGCCAGGGCGCGGCTGGAAAAGTCCGGCCCGAACGCCATGCCGGATACCGAAACAGCCCCATGGCGCATGGCATTGGCCAAGTTCTGGGCGCCGGTGCCGTGGATGCTCGAAGCCGCGATCATCCTGCAGCTGGTGCTGGGCGAGCATCTGGAGGCCGCGGTCATCGGCGGGCTCCTGGTGTTCAACGCCGCGCTGGGGTTCTTCCAGGAAGGACGCGCCCAGGCCACCCTCGCCGCGCTGAAGTCCCGGCTGGCGCTCACCGCCTCGGTGCGGCGCGACGGCGCCTGGAAGATCATCCCCGCCCTGGAACTGGTGCCGGGCGACCTGGTGAAACTGTCCCTGGGCGGCGTGGTCGCGGCCGACGTCAAGCTGGTGGAAGGTTCCATCCTGCTGGACCAGTCCATGCTCACCGGCGAATCCGTGCCCATCGAGGCCGGCCCGGGCCTGCAGACCTTCGCGGGGGCGCTGGTGCGGCGCGGCGAGGCCACCGCCACCGTCACCGCCACCGGGGCGCGCACCAAGTTCGGGCGCACGGCGGAGCTGGTCCGCACCGCCCACGTGGAGAGCACCCAGCAGAAGACCGTGGTCCGGGTGGTGCGCAACCTGGTCCTGTTCAACGGCGGGGTCATCGTTCTGCTGGTGGCCTACGCCCATGCCCGCCACCTGCCCATGACCGAGATCATCCCCCTGGTGCTCACGGCGGTGCTGGGTTCCATCCCGGTGGCGCTGCCCGCCACCTTCACCCTGGCGGCGGCGCTGGGGGCGCGGACCCTGGCCCGGCTGGGCGTGCTGCCGACCCGGCTGTCCGCGGTGGACGAGGCCGCGACCCTGGAGGTGCTCTGCTCGGACAAGACCGGGACCTTGACCCTCAATGAGCTGGCGCTCACCGCGATCCATCCGGAACCCGGCTTCGATGAAGCCCATCTGCTGGGCCTGGCGGCCCTGGCCAGTTCCGAAGGCGGCCAGGATCCGGTGGACATGGCCATCCGTTCGGCCGCCGCCGCCAAACCCGCCGCCGATCTGCCGAAACTGACCCGGTTCACCCCGTTCGACCCCGCCACCAAGATGGCCGAGGCCGCCCTGGTGGATGCCGCCGGCGCCGCCTCGCGGGTGGTCAAGGGGGCCTTCGCGGCGGTCATGCCGCTGACCCAGGCGGCGGCGGCCGATCCCTCTGCGGAACCGGAACTGGAAGCCAAGGGCTTCCGGGTGCTGGCGGTGGCGGTGGGCACGAGCGGCGCCATGCGGCTCGCCGGGGTCATCGCCCTGAGCGATCCCCCCCGCCCCGATGCGGCGGAGCTGATCAAGGAACTGCTGGAGTTGGGGGTCCACACGGTGATGGTCACCGGGGACGCGCCGGCCACGGCGGCGATCATCGCCCGTGAGGTGGGGCTGGATGGAGCGGTCTGTCCGCCCGGAGCCATTCCCGACCAGGTGCGGCCGGAAACGTTCGCGGTTTACGCCGGGGTGCTTCCCGAGGACAAGTACCGCCTGGTCCAGGCATTCCAGAAGAGCGGCCACACCGTCGGCATGTGCGGCGACGGCGCCAACGACGCGCCGGCCCTGCGCCAGGCGCAGATGGGCATCGCGGTGGCCTCGGCCACGGACGTGGCCAAATCCGCGGCCGGAATCGTACTCACCAAGCCCGGACTGGATGGGGTCGTGGCCGCGGTGAAGGCCGGCCGGCGGACCTTCCAGCGCATCCTCACCTACACCCTCAATTCCGTCACCGGCAAGATCGTGAAAGTCCTGTTCCTGGCCCTGGGGCTGATCATGACCGGACACGCGATCCTGACCCCGCTGCTGATGGTGATCATCATGATCACCGGGGACTTCCTGGGCATGGCCTTGACCACGGACAACGTGCGGCCCTCCCCGCTGCCCAACGTGTGGCGGGTCGGCAGCCTGACCGTGGCGGGCGTGTTCATGGGCTTTTCGGAGCTGGTGTTCTGTGCTGCCGTATTGGCCGTGGGCAGGTTCCACCTGGGCCTGGGCCTGGGCGCCCTGCGCACGCTGTCCTTCCTGGTCCTGGTCTACGCCAACCAGGCGACCACCTATGCCAACCGGACCCGCCAGCACCTGTGGTCGATCCGCCCGAGCATCCTGCTGGTGCTGTCCTCGGCGGCCGACCTGCTGATCGCCTCGACCCTGGCCAGCCGCGGGATCGCCATGGCGCCTCTGCCATGGCCGGTGCTGGGAGGGGTCCTCGCCGGGGCGGCGGTCTTCGCGCTGCTGGTGGATCAGGTCAAGGTCCCCATGTTCCGCCGGCTCAGGATCACTTGAAGAAGGGGATCGCCCGCCATAGCTTCATGCCGGAGGCTCCGGGCAGCTCGATGGTCCGGGAACCGCTGCGCAGGTACCGGTTGGGAGACCCTCCGGTCCCGGATGGCCCGGACCCCCGGGGGCGGGTGGGCCAGCAGGTCATCTGGATGCCCGAACCGAACGTGTATCCGCTGACCAGCCCCAGGACCCAGAACACGGCGAGAATAGCTGCAATGGTCATTAGCATGGGTTTCTTTCCGCTGTGAGGTCCATCCGGCTCCGGAGCCGGATGGACCCGAGGTTGGGAACGGCTCAGGACAGGCGCAGGGTCATCCGGTTGTGCACCGCTTTCACGCCCTTGATGTCCTCGGCGACCTTGGTGGCCAGGTCCTTCTCCGCGAGGTTCCGGGCCTCCCCGTGCAGGGTCACCACCCCGTCCCGGGTCCGCACCCGGGTGCTCAGGGAGTGGGTGGATTTGCGGAAAAGCAGGCTGGTCTTGATCTGGGCCGTGATGGAGGCGTCATCCACCTTCTCCCCCAGCCCTTCGTGGGGCTTTCCGGCCACGGCCAGGTCGTTGCGGACCGAGGTGACGCCCTCCACGTCCATGGCATAGGCGCCGGTGAGTTCCTTCTTGGCTTCCGAGCCGGCGGTGCCGGTGAGGGTGACGACGCCGTTCTGGGTGGTCACTTCGGTTTCCGTGGCGCTGACGTTCTTGTGGAAGGTCAGGGCGGTCTTCACCTTCATGGTGATCCATTTATCGGAATGCTCCGTCGGCTGGTCGCCGACCACCACCAGCTGGTTGTCCACGCTCCTCACCCCGGCCAGCCCGTTCAGGGTCTCCTGGGCCAGGGACTTGTGATACTCCTGGGACACCGTTCCGGTGAGGGTGACGGCGCCGCCCGCGGACACGACCTTGATGTTGTCGTCCTTCAGGTAGACCTTGAAGTTGTAGCTGCTCCTGGCGGAGGTTTCGATCCGGTGGTCCGAGCTGGAGGCCAGCAGGGGAAGGCCGCCGGCCAGGGTCAGCGCGGCGGAAGTCATGATGATGGCGGGGAGGGTCAGGCTGAATGGGCGCATGGTGGATGGTTTCCTTTTTTTGCAGGGGCGACATGGTCTCGCCGGACCTGTCTGGATCGGGTCTTGGGGCCAAGGCGGGCACCCGCGCGAGCAATCCACTGGAACCCAGACTTTCGAAGCGTCCAGTGGTGATGGGGTCTACTTCCCCGGCGGGAAGCGCTTGAGCATGTTGTGCACGGCCGCGTTCACGTCAGTATCCGCTTCCTCGGGGCTGTCCGAACCCTGCAGGGCCCCTTCCGCGGTGGCTCTCCAGATGATGGTTCTCGACCGGAAATCCTGGATTTCCAGCACGATGCCAGCCACGGCCTCCCGGTGCGGGTCGCCGATGGGAGCGCCGACCCCGATGCCCAGGGGGCCCATCCCGAAGCCCAGGCCCAGGTGGACCTGCTGCGACCTGCTGGGCTCCCGGAGGGGGTAGTAGGTCACCAGGAAATCAGGGCTGGGCGAATCCCTGTCCTGCCTGAACCCCTTGGCTCCCAGCTCCGCCTCCACGGCCCGCTGCACCCGGCCGCTCACGATGGCGTTGTCGAAGGCCTCGGCCCTGCCGGTGCCCTGGGGGGCCATCTGCCAGGCGTAGCTCTGGTACGAGGAAAAGGGGGTCTTGGCGTCATAGTCGTAATGGATGGACGGGTCCGCGCAGGCCAATAGCAAGGTCATGGCGCTGGTGGCCAGCAGGGGGCGAAGGTATTTCATGGGGACCTCGTGGGTTGGAAATTCATGTTGAAAGAGGCGGGAGGAACGGTCCCTAGTCCGATCCTGGCCCGTATTCCGGTTGCCAATGGATCTTCCCGTCCGGGGAGGCGATGACGGTTACCGTACGAAAAGCCGTGTAGCCGCCGAGGCTGGTCTTTTCCTGGACCTGGAAGGTGATGGCCCAGCCATAGGAGCAGCCGAGTCCGCGGACCAGGCCGGTGTAGATCTTCTCCGGGCCAACGATGGAGACGTTCTGGACCACCGCGTCGAACGGCAGTTTGAGGGCCCTCGGGCAGAAGGAACGGGTGCAGGCATCCGCCTGCTCCTGGCTGGGCCTGGGGCCGCACTTCCCCAGCCCATCGGGTCCCACCGGGTCCATGCAGGCCAGCGACCCCGGGAGTGCGGACAGGATCAGGGCAGCCAGCGTGGAGTGGAAAACCTTTCTGAAGCTCATGGGGGGCCTTTTCGGGTTCCGGGCAGGATTCAGGCGTAGGGATCGGGTCTGTAGGGATCTTCCTCGTGGGGTTCCGGCAGATCCGGATATGGATCGGGGAACCAGAATTCCGAGGGGGGAATCCAGCCTGAAGCATCATTGACGAGGTCTTGCATGGGGCACCGGAAAGTTGCATAGGGGGAAGGGATGATCGTCTCTGGTCAATCCTGGCCAGACCTTGGACAATAGGGGCATCTTCAATGCCACATAAGTAACAATATTAAAATCAAATAAATGCCTAACGGGAATGACGTCGAGAACAAAGCCGATCAATTCAATATGAATGCCCTGCCGGATCAAATTGAATCGAACGTGGTTCCGACCCGGGTGGCACTGGCCCGGAGCCTTGTCCGATTCAAATTGGTTGAGCATGTACTTCGTTTTGATTCTGTTGGATCTGGGCCGGAAAGGTGGGCATGGGGTCATTCAAGGGATTTCCCTGACCCTGGGCCCTCCATGGGCGGCTGGGCCTGTCCCTCTGGATGCCCCGAAGCGGTGGCGCGAATCGTGCATCGCCTAGGGCTGGCGAAAGCCCAATGAGCCGCGAGGCAGACGGGAAGATCCATGCTGCGAAGCCTGAAGGACATCGAACACTGCACCGTCAGCGCCACCGATGGCGACATCGGGACCGTGGTGAACTTCCTGGTGGATGACGAGAGCTGGGCTGTGCGCTATCTGGTGGTGAAGGCCGGTGGCCTCTTCACGGGGCGGCGGGTGCTCATCTCCCCCATCTCCTTCGGCCTGCCCGATTGGTCCGCCAAGACGTTCCCGCTGGCTTTGACCATGGACAAAGTCATGAACAGCCCCGGCATCGATACGGAATTGCCCGTCTCCAGGCAGCATGAACGCGCCTTCAACAACTACTACGGCAACTCCTACTACTGGGGCTTCTCCGGGATGTGGGGCCTGGGCAACTATCCGGCCGAACTGGCGAACGGCGGGGTGGACGCGGCCTCCGACCAGACTTCCGACGATGTCCATCTGCGGAGTGCGGACGAGGTCTGCGGGTACCACATCCAGGGGACCGACGCCGAGATCGGCCATGTGGAAGATTTCATCGTCGACGATGAAACCTGGGCGGTGCGGTACCTGGTGGTCGACACCGGCTCCTGGTGGACCGGCAAGAAGGTGCTGGTTTCGCCGCTCTGGGCGACCCGGATCAGCTGGAAGGAGAGGACCGTGTTCCTGGACCTGTCCCTGCAGGCCATCAAGGACTGCCCCGAGTGGACCCCGGCCAAAGTCATCGCCCGCGAGTACGAAACCCAGCTGTACAACTACTACGGGCGCCCCATGTACTGGTCCCTGGAGACCCCGCCCGAAAAGAAGGCTTTGGCGCACCACGGCGGGGCCGATCGCAGATGATGGGGAAACCTCGCGGGGTGACGGCGCATCACAGGAAGGAGTCGGAACCCGGCTTCCCAGCCTGGGAACGGGAACGGTGACACAATAAGGGAAGGCAGCTGATTCCATGACAGGACTACCCAGGAAAGGGCAACGCATCGGGATCGCTTCCGACCACGGAGGCTATGACCTGAAGCAGGGCCTGGCTGGGAAGCTGCGGGAGGCTGGCTGCGTCGTCATCGACTTCGGCGCCGCGCAGCCGGCGCCGGACGACGATTATCCGGACCTGGTCGTGCCCATGGCCCGCGCCGTCGCTCGCGGAGAGGTGGAGCGCGGGGTGGCCGTCTGCGGCAGCGGGGTCGGCGCGTGCGTCGCCGCCAACAAGGTGCCGGGGGTGCGGGCGTGCCTGATCATGGATCCGTTCTCCGCCCGCCAGGGGGTCGAGGACGACGACCTGAACGTGATCTGCCTGGGCGGCCTGGTGGCCGGTCCGGCCTTGGCCTGGGATCTGGTCAGGATCTTTCTCGGCGCGCAGTTCAGCGGCGCTGAACGGCATCGCCGGCGCCTGGCCAAGGTGGCCGCGCTGGAAATCAAGGAGAGCGAAACATGAAGACCAACCCTTTGAAGCGGCTGGGTACCTTCGGACAGTCCCTGTGGCTGGACTACATCCGGCGCGACCTGATCCAGAGCGGCACCCTGCAGCACATGATCCTGGAGGACGGGCTGTGCGGGATGACCTCCAACCCGGCCATCTTCGAGAAGGCCATCGGCGAGAGCCACGCCTACGACGAGGCCATCGGGGCCATGGGCCACGAGGGCCGGAAGGTCCAAACCATGTATGAAACGCTGAGCCAGGGCGACGTGCGCAGCGCAGCGGACGCGTTCCTGCCCGTCTACCAGCGGACCGGCGGGGGCGACGGCTATGTGAGCCTGGAGGTCAACCCGCACCTGGCCCGCGACACCGAGGGCACGATCCAGGAAGCCCGCCGCCTGTGGGCCGCCCTGGACCGGCCCAACGTGCTGATCAAGGTGCCCGGCACGGTAGAGGGCCTGCCCGCCATCCAGCGCCTCATCAGCGAAGGGATCAACGTCAATGTGACCCTGCTGTTCGCCCTGCCGCGCTACCGGCAGGTGGCGGAGGCCTACATCGCCGGCCTCGAGGCGCGCCGGGCCCAGGGCCTGGCGGTGCAGTCCGTGGCCTCGGTGGCGAGCTTTTTCGTGAGCCGCATCGACTCGCACGTGGATCCGCTGCTGGAATCGTTCTTTCTCCAGGGGGGCAAGGAAGCGGCGCTGGCCCAGGAGCTGCACGGGCAGGTGGCGGTGGCCAGCGCGAGGCTGGCCTACCAGTGCGGCAAGGAGATCTTCGGCGCGTCCCGGTTCCAGCGCCTGGCCGAGGCGGGCGCCCACCCGCAGCGGCTGCTCTGGGCCAGCACCGGNNAGAACCCGGACTACAGCGACGTGAAGTACATCGAGGCCCTCATCGGCCCTGGGACCGTCAACACCGCGCCCCTGGAGACCCTGGACGCCTACCGCGACCACGGCGACCCGAAAGCCCGGCTGGAACAGGAAGTGGATGAAGCCCGCCGGGTCATGGAGCTGCTGCCGGAACTGGGCATCAACATCGACGACGTGACCGGGCAGCTGGAGGCCGCCGGCGTGGAGAAATTCAACCAGCCCTTCGACAAGCTGATGGAAACCCTGGCCCACAGGTCATGAGCGAACCCCGGTCCGACGTCCATCCGCTCCACCGCCTGCTGCCGGAGGGGGTGCCGGGGCTCGGGTCCCTTGCCGAACTGGCCCTGGATCTGCGCTGGTCGTGGAACCACGGCGCCGACGAGGTGTGGCGGCAACTGGACCCGACCCTGTGGCGGCTCACCCAGAACCCCTGGGTGGTGCTGCAGACGGCCTCCCGGGAGCATCTGCAGCGGGTGCTGGCCGATCCGGCCTTCCGCGGCAAGGTCGACGACCTGGTGCGCACCCGGCGCGAGGCGGCCGGGGCAACCGCATGGTTCCAGCAGGCCCATCCCCAGTCCCCCTTGACCCGGGTCGCCTACTTCAGCCTGGAGTTCATGCTGAGCGAGGCCCTGCCCATCTACTCCGGCGGCCTGGGCAATGTGGCCGGGGACCAGCTCAAGGCCGCCAGCGATTTGGGCGTGCCGGTGGTGGGGGTGGGGCTGCTCTACCAGCAGGGCTATTTCCGCCAGGTGATCGACCAGGAAGGGGCGCAGCAGGCCCTGTTTCCCTACAACGACCCCGGCCAGCTGCCCATCACCCCCCTGCGCACGGCCGGCGGCGAGTGGCTGCGGCTGGAGATCGCGCTGCCCGGGTATTCGGTCTGGCTGCGGGCCTGGCAGGTCCA
>PLUC01000186.1 GCA_003165415.1 Holophagaceae bacterium | reverse complement strand
TGCCGTCCAGCACGAAGCCGTGGGTCACCACGGTGTCGTAGGGCTTCTCCCCGGTGGCCGCCAGGTTGAACAGCAGCGAGGAGTGGAACCAGCCCCGGTGCTGGTCGGTGCCTTCCAGGTAGATGAACTTCCCGTAGTCGTCCCGGCTCAGCAGGGAGTGGGTCTCGCACACCACCTCGGCGCTCACCCCGGAATCGATCCAGACGTCCAGGATGTCGGTCTCCTTCTGGAACTCGGTGCCGGAGCACTTGGCGCATACCGCGTCTTTGGGTTTGAGCTGCTCCAGCGGCAGGTCCGCCCACACCTCCACCCCGCCCTCGGCGATGGCGGCGGCGGCCTTCTCGAAGATCTCGGGCAGGACCATGGGCTCGCCGCACTCGCTGCAGCGCAGCACGGTGATGGGGGTGCCCCAGGAGCGCTGGCGGGAGATGCACCAGTCGGGGCGGCCGGCGATCATGGCGAAGATCCGGTTGCGGCCGGAGGGGGGCACCCAGGCGGTGCCGTCCACGCCCTCCAGGCCCAGCTCCCGGAGGGTCTTGCCCTTGCCCAGGAGTTCGTCATCCATGGTGATGAACCACTGCTCCGTGGCCCGGAAGAGGATGGGGGTCTTGGTGCGCCAGCAGTGGGGGTAGCTGTGCACGATGTCTTCCTCGTAGAGCAGGGCGCCCGAGGCGCGCAGCCGCTCCACCATGAGGGTGTTGCAGTCGAAGACGTTGCGGCCTTCCAGCTCGGGGTCGTTCACCAGCGAGGTGTAGCGCCCGTCCGGTCCCACCAGCTGCAGCAGGCCCAGGTGGTGGGCCAGGTTGAAGTCGTCCACGCCGTGGTCGGGGGCGATGTGCACCAGCCCGGTGCCGGTCTCGGCGGTGACGAAGTCGGCCAGCAGCACCGGGGTCTCCCGCTGGATCCAGCAGTGGCGGGCCTTGAGGCTCTGGAAGGTGAGTCCCTTGCGGATCTCCTTGGTGTGCAGCGGCACGCCCAGGCGCTTCTGGAACGCCTCCAGCAGCGGCACCGCCACCACGTAGTAGCGGTCCTCGGCCTTCACCACCGCGTACTCCATGTCCGGGTGCATGGCGATGGCCAGGTTGGCGGGGAGGGTCCAGGGCGTGGTGGTCCAGATGGGCAGCAGCAGCGGCGTGGGCAGGTGCATGCGCCGGGCCTCGGCGTCATCCACCGGGAAGGCCACGCCGATGGTGGTGGTGGTGAGGTCGGAGTACTCCACCTCGGCCTCGGCCAGGGCGGTGCGGGCGCCGTAGCTCCAGTGCACCACCTTGAGCTTGCGGGTCACCGCCCCGCATTCGAACAGCCGGCCCAGGAGGCGGACCACGGCGGCCTCGTACTTGGGCGCCATGGTGATGTACGGTTCGTCCCAGTCGCCCAGGACGCCCAGCCGCTGGAAGCCCGCGCTCTGGACGTCCACCCACTTCTGGGCGTAGGCCCGGCACCGGGCCAGGAACTCGGTGCGGCTCATCTCCCGGCGCTTGGGCCCCAGGTCCTTCTCCACGGCGTGCTCCACCGGGAGGCCGTGGCAGTCCCAGCCGGGGACGTAGGGGGATTCGTAGCCGTCCAGCCAGAGCGACTTGGTCACCATGTCCTTGAGGATCTTGTTCATGGCGTGGCCCATGTGGATGGCGCCGTTGGCGTAGGGCGGGCCGTCGTGCAGGATCCTGCGGCCCCGGCCGGTGCCGGCGGCGTTGTCCGCCCGGCGCTTGGCCTCCACCCGCTTGAAGACGCCGTCGGCCTTCCAGCGTTCCAACCGCTTGGGCTCCCGCACCGGCAGCTCCGCCTTCATGGGGAAATCCGTCCGGGGAAGGAAAACGGTGTAACGCTTCTTGGTCGGTTCGCCCATGGCGCCCTCGTGCGCAGAGGGGATCCACCCGAGGATCCCGTAGTTGGAAACCCCCAGTTTACCCAAATTCCGGGCCTTGATCACTTCGTAAAATCCAGAGTCATGATCGCATCGTCAATGGTGATGAAGATGTCGCCGGTGGCCGGGTCCACGGCGATCCCATAGGGCGGCGGGATCTGGGCCGGCAGGGGGCCGGGGACTTTGCCGCTGACGGTGGCGCTCCTGCAGCAGACCCGCGGCCTCACCGACGCCACCGCGGTGAAGGTGCTGCAGCGGGCCATCGGCTCGGCGGTGTTCGCGTCCTCCTCGGACACCCAGCAGGCCCTGGAGGGCTACCGCGGGCACGGCCTGTTCACCTACGTGCTCCTGGAAGGCCTCAAGGACAAGGCCGACCTGAAGAAGGACGGCTTCATCACCGTGCTGGGCCTGGCCGACTACGTGGAGGAGGAGGTGCTGAGCCTCTCCGAAAGCGTCTTCAAGCGCCAGCAGACGCCGACGATCCAGACCGGGGCCAATTTCCCCATCGGCAAGGCTCAGTCCACCCGGTAGTGGCAGCCCCTCGACACCGGGTTCTGGATGGCGGCCTTCAGGATCAGCCTGGCGCAGATGATGCCGTTGCGCAGCTCCAGCAGGCTCCGGGAGAGGGGGGCCTCCTGGTAGAACGCTTCGATCCGGTGGTAGAGGTAGCCCATGTCGCCGCGGCCCCGCTGCAGCCGGGCCCGGGTGCGGATGATGCCGGCGTAGTTCCACAGGGTGCTGCGGATGCTGGTCCAGTCCTGCTCGATCAGCAGGGGATCCGGGACCCGGCCGCCGGCGGCGTGCTTCCAGGGTTCCAGGCTGGCAGCGTCGGGCATGGGCGAAGTCCGGCAGTCCGCCACCGCGGCCTCCCCGGACCGGTAACCCCACACCAGGCCTTCCAGCAGGGAGGTGGAGGCCAGGCGGTTGGCGCCATGCAGGCCGGTGCAGGACACTTCGCCCACCGCGAACAGCCCCGGCAGGCTGGTGCGGCCGTCCAGGTCCACGTTCACCCCGCCGCAGAAATAGTGGGCGGCGGGCACCACCGGGATGAGCTGGCTGGCGGGATCCAGCCCCGCTTCGCGGCAGGTGGCCATGACCGTGGGGAAGCGCGCCTCCAGGTCCAGCCTGCGCCGCAGGGGCGAGAGGTCCAGGTACATGCACACCTCTCCGGAATGGGCCATCTCCTGGAAGATGGCCCGGCTCACCACGTCCCTGGGGGCCAGCTCCATGCCCTCGGGCGCGTATTTCCGCATGAACCGCTCGCCGTCGCGGTTCACCAGGTGCGCGCCCTCGCCGCGCAGCGCCTCGGTGAGCAGGGTGCGCGGCTTGCCCGGCACGAACAGGGTGGTGGGATGGAACTGCAGATACTCGCAGTTCACGATCCGGGCGTGGGCCCGGTAGGCCGCGGCCAGGCCGTCGCCGGTGGCCGAGGGGGGATTGCTGGTGTGCAGGTACAGGTAGCCCAGTCCGCCGGTGGCCAGCACGGTGCGCCTGGCCAGGCACATGCGCACCTGGCCGTCGGGTTCCAGCAGGTAGGCCCCGTGCACCTGGATGGGATCGTAGACCGCGCGGGGATCCCGGCTGTGGTGGGGCACCGTCAGCAGGTCCGCCAGGACATGGCCTTCCAGCACCCGGATGCCGGGATGGGCCGTCACCTGCTCCGACAGGGCCTTCTGGATCGCCTTCCCGGTGGCGTCCTTCACGTGGTAGATGCGCCGGGCGCTGTGCGCCGCCTCGGCGGTGGGCTCGGGGTCCAGGCTGCCGGTGTGGTCGAACGGGACCCCCAGGGTCTTCCACAGGAAGTCCCGGCACAGGCGCGGGCCCTGCTCCGCCAGCTGGGCCACGGCCTCCGGCCGGCACAGGCCGGCGCCGGCGGCTTCGATGTCCGCCGCCAGCAGCTCCGGGGAATCGCCGGCTTCGGGCGGGGCCAGGCCGATGATCCCGCCCTGGGCGTAGCGGGTATTGGAGATGCCCAGGGGATCCTTGGCCACCAGCACCACGTCGGCGCCCAGTTCGGCGGCGCGCAGGGCCGCGGAGCAGCCGGCGATGCCCGCGCCCAGGACGAGAAGGTCGCACGAGATCATATGAGCTCCAGGGTGGGCCGGGACATCGGCCATAGCGGATCCAGGGCCATGTCCCCGTCGAAATGGTCCAGCCAGGCCATGCGTTCGGCCGCGGCGGCCATGGCGGCCTTGCAGCCGACCGTGCCCCAGGGCGTGGCCAGGGCGCCGTCGCACCGCTCCAGGGCCGGCAGGGCGTCGGCCCAGAGGCTGATCATGCCGCCGGCATTCTCCAACTGCAGGTGGTGGAACCCCCCCGCCAGCAGGATCAGCCCCTGCAGGCCGGTCTTCAGCCCGCCTTCGGCGTTGAGCCACAAGGGCTCCAGGGCGTCGTGGCATTCGTGGAACAGCGCCGAGTTGAACAGGGCGACGCCGCAGGCCAGGCCGTAGCGCCGGTCCTCCGGCTGCCCCAGCAGGGCCAGCAGCGCCACCCCCAGGCGCAGGCTCACCAGGGCGGACAGGGGCTCCCAGATGCGGTGGGGCAGCCAGCCCTCCGGGCCGGGCTCGGCGGTGTTGGGCAGGAGCCGCATGGCCTCGTTCCAGGCCGCCTGCGGATCGCGCACGCCCAGGGTTTCGAGCATGGAGGCGGCGCCGGCCAGCAGCATCGGCTCGGGCACGCCGCCCGGATGGGCTTCCCGCAGCTTGGGCGCCCCCAGCACCATGGGCCAGACCAGGAGCGCGCGCCCCGCCGGGGCGCGCAGCGCCGGTTGCAGCCTGGCCCCCATGAACTTCAGGACCGGCAGGGGGAGCTTGGGCTGGCGCTGCCAGAATACGGGAGCCAGGGGTGTGCAGGTCATGCGGTCAGTTCGCGCCTCATGTGAAGTTGCGCTCGGAGAGGCTGATGAACTCCAGCGCGAAATCATCCAGTTCGGTCTGCCAGACCTTCAGCTGCCCCTGGAAGAAGTTGTACGCCATGAGCGCCGGGATGGCCGCCACCAGGCCGATGGCGGTGGCCACCAGCGCCTCGGAGATGCCGGGGGCCACGGTGGCGAGGCTGGCGTTGCCGGTGGCGCCGATGCCCCGGAAGGCGTCGATGATCCCCCACACCGTGCCGAACAGCCCGATAAAGGGGCTGACCGCGGCGATGGTGGCGAGGATGCCCAGGTAGTTCTCCATGCGGCCCATCTCCACCACCGAGGCCCGCTGCAGGGAGCGCTCCACCGCCTCCATGCTCTTGATCTGCGCCTTGGCGCCCGGGTGGGCCGGCCTGAGCTGGTAGGTCACTTCCGAATAGCCGGCGGTGAACAGACCCAGCAGGGGGCTGGCGCCGTATTCCGACGAGGAGGCCTTCAGCTCCCGCCAGTCCGTGGCCCGCCGGAACATGGTCCGGAACCGCTCCGTGGCCCCGCGGCTGCGGCTGAGCAGCGCGGCCTTCTGGAAGATCACCAGCCAGCTCACCACCGAGAACACGCCCAGCACCAGAAGGACCACCTTCGCCACCAAGCCGCTGTGCAGGACCACTTCCCAGAGATTGACGCCCTGCCCGTCCAACATAGCGACCTGAAGCATGCTGCCTCCCGGCTCCAATACTATCAAGCCTCGCCGTGGCGCGCAGGGGTGGATATACTTCCTGGATGTTTGCCGCCCGCCCAACCAGCACAGACAAGGGCCGCAACCGAGGGTGGATTCATGCACGTTCTAGTGATCGGATCAGGCTATGTGGGCCTCGTGGCCGCGGTGGGCTTCGCGGAGGCCGGGCACCAGGTGCTCGGGATCGATGTGGACGTTGCCAAGATCAACAAGCTTAAGCAGGGGATCTCGCCCATCTACGAGCCGGGCCTGGAGGAGTGGCTGGCCCGGCACCAGGCCTCGGGCCAGCTCAGCTTCGGCACGGACCCCAAGGAAGGCATCCGGGAGGCGGACGCCGCCTTCATCTGCGTGGGCACCCCCCAGAGCGAGGACGGCAGCGCCGACCTGCAGTACGTCCTCCGGGTGGCCACCCAGCTCGGCCAGGCCATGGCCCTCCGGCCCATGGACGCCAGCCCCCTGGTGGTGGTGGACAAGAGCACGGTCCCGGTGGGCACCGCGGCCCGGGTGGAGGCCGCCATCGCGGCCCAGACCGACCGACGCTTCGAGGTGGTCTCCAACCCGGAGTTCCTCCGGGAAGGCTGCGCCATCGACGATTTCGTGAGACCGGACCGGGTGGTGGTGGGCTGCCGCAGCGACCACGCGGAAAAGGTGATGAAGGAGCTGTACGGCAAGTTCCTCGCGGCCAGCGGCGGACGCTGGCTGCGCATGGACCCGGCCAGCGCCGAGCTGACGAAGTACGCCGCCAACGCCATGCTGGCCCTGCGGATCAGCTTCATCAACGAGATCGCCGGCCTGTGCGAGAAGGTCGGGGCCGACGTGCAGTGCGTCCGGGACGGCATCGGCAGCGACCACCGGATCGGCAAGTACTTCCTGAACCCGGGCCCCGGTTTCGGCGGAAGCTGCTTCCCCAAGGACCTCCAGGCCCTGCTCAAGGTCGGCCGGGAGAACGCCCAGCCCCTGCGCGCGCTGGAAGCCACGGTGGAGGCCAACCGCAACCAGAAGCAGGTGCTGGCCCTCAAGGTCCGGAAGTACTTCAAGTGCACGGCCGGCACCCCCGCCCCGCTGGCCGGGCGCCGCTTCGCCCTCTGGGGCCTGGCGTTCAAGGCCCACACCGACGACATCCGGGAGGCCATGGCGCTGGAACTGATCGACGCCCTCACCGCCCTGGGGGCCGAGGTGGTGGTCCACGATTTCGAGGCCATGCCCAACGTCCGCGCCAAGGTGGGCAACCGGGTGCGCTATGCCGAGGATCCGCTGTCCGCCTGCGACGGCGCCGATGCCCTGCTGATCGCCACCGAATGGCCGCAATACGCCCAGGCGGACCTGCGGGCCGTGGCCGGACGGCTCAAGGCCAAGCTCATGTTCGACGGCCGGAACCTTTTCCAGCCCGAGGCCATGAAGGCGGATGGATGGACCTACCATTCCATCGGCCGCTCCCCGGTGGGGCCCACCGGCCACCCCGGGACCCTCTAGTTCAGGAGACAGCCATGCCCCATATCAGTTTTTCAGGAATGTTGTTGATCGGCATCGCGCTTCTGATCTTCTTCGGACCGTCCAAGCTGCCCGAACTGGGCCGGGCCCTGGGCAAGGGCATCAACGAGTTCAAGAAGGCCAGCCGTGAGGACAGCGACTCGGTGAAGGCGGAAGAAAAGGACGAGAAGAAATAGTCCCAAGCCGATGACGACCCCCGAAACAAGCAACCAAATGACTTTCTGGGAGCACCTGCATGAACTGCGGGCGCGCCTGATCCGCAGCGTGATCATCGTGGTGGCGGCCTTCGCCCTCACCTACAGCTTCCGCTTCAAGCTCATGCTCTGGGCCCAGAAGCCCTTCATGGAAGTCTACAAGGCCCAGGCGATCAGCCAGGCGCAGGCCATGCACCAGGCGGTGCCCACGGTGTTCGAGCCGTTCGCCTTCACCAGCCTTACCGAGCCGTTCTTCTCCCTGATGCGGCTGTCCATCTGGGCCGCGGTGTTCCTGTCGGCGCCCCTGCTGTTCCACCAGGTATGGTGCTTCATCAAGCCCGGCCTGTACGCCAGGGAGCGCCGCCTGGCCATCCCGTTCGTGCTGGCCACCACCGGCTGCTTCCTGGCGGGCGCCGCCTTCGCCTACCTGAACGCCTTCCAGTTCCTGGGCGACATCCTGTTCAAGGAAGCGCTGAACGCCGGGCTGCGCACCAACCTCCACCTGGAGGACTACCTGGACCTGTTCATCTACACCATCGTCGGCACCGGGGCGATGTTCGAGCTGCCGGTGCTGATCTACTTCCTGGCCCGGTTCCGCCTGATCACCGCCCGCTTCATGCTGAAGTACTGGCGCCACGCCACCATCATCATCCTGTTCGTCAGCGCCTTCCTGACCCCGGGGGACGTGGTGGTCACGACGATTTTCTTCAGCGTGGTCCTGCTGGGACTCTACTTCATCTCCATCCTGGTGGCCTGGATCGCCGCGCCGCGGAAGCCCGCCTCGACCTGATTGGCGCTCAAGGCGTCGCCGGCCCGGCCTTGGTTTCACCCGTGGGCGCGGTTTCAGTCGAGCCAGCCCATGGCACGAAAGGCTTGGTCTTGTGGCCATCAAGGGAATTGGTGATGAAGGTGAGGAGCGTAGGAACAGCCCTATCCTGCTTAACGATTCCTTTGGGCCCTTCCGGGTCCCAGGTCAGGGCGACCTTGATGGTCCCACCGGTCTGCTCCCGCGGCAGGATCCGGTACAAAACCGCTCCCTTGGTGAGGGGCGAATGCGGATACTCGGATGCGTCCTCCATGTTCTTGTAGTCCACAATCCGGAACTTGGCGGCAGCGTCAATGTTCTCCTCGGCGGATTCGAGGGATACGCTGCCACGGGCCGGGATGACCAGCACCATTTTGCGGGAGTTCTTGTAGGCATCCACCATTTCCTTCGCCTTGGGAGTGCCCCTGTACTGCTTCGTGATCGCCATGATCTGCGCGACTTCGGGCAGAGGCCAGGCGACCGTCTCCATCTTGGGGCCTTCGCCTTTGACCTGTGTGGTGATGACCATGCTCCTGTGGACTTCCACCAGCTTCCATGGTTTATCAGTAGGGTTCGTGATGAAAACCGGATTGGCCGCGAAAACCGGTGGCGCCAGCACCACGAAAGCCGCTATCCCCATGTTTTTAAATCCCAACATCCTGCCCTCCTCGGGTTCGCCTGAGCATTCAGGTATTCGAGAAATATAGTTTATTTATTTTTTAAAGCAAGGCCCTGGAGGGCCTGAAAACCCTTCTCAGCCATTGGACCTACTGTTTCCAGCTAGGAGGGTGGGTCGGAAAATGGGGCTAAGGCCTCAGGGGATCCGGGTAGACGGTGAAGTCGGGGATGGCCTTCCGGCCCTTCTCCAGGGTGACGCCCATGGCCTTGGCCAGGGCCGGGCCGTCGTCGCCGGCGGCCATGCGGAAGGCCCAGGCCTGGCGGTCGCGGGTGTCCGAGTCCTTGGCCACGTGGATGTCCGAACGCTGGAGGCTGGCCATGCCCTGGTTGAGCGAGGTGCGGGTCCGGGGCACGTAGCCGATCAGGGGGCCCGCGATCATGAGGCCGGCCAGGAGCCAGAGCAGGGGGGAGGGTCCGGGCGCCACCCTGGCCTCCCGGTCCTTCTCCCGGGGCAGGTTCCACAGGGGGACCTGCTGCTCCTGGACGTCCCTGGTGACTTCCAGCAGGCCCATCTCCAGCAGGTCGGCGATGATCTTGTAGGTGTCCAGCTCGTCATAGCGGCTGATCTGGAGGACGTTCTGGATGCTGGCGGGCTCGTTGAAATAGGTGAGGGTCATCTCCTGCTCGTGGGTGAGGCCGGAGCCCACGGGCTGCACCTGCCCGCCCCCTTCCAGCAGGATGGAGAGATCCTGGTCCAGGTCGAGCTGGAGCATGCTGCCGGCCGCGGTCTTGGCCAGGGGGACCCGGGTGTCGGGGAGCCGGCGCTGGACCTCGGGCCACTCGTCCATGATCCGGGCCGCTTCCATGAGGATGGTGTCCACGGGGATGGGGGGGAAGTGCTCCCGGTCCAGGTCCATGGGCAGGATGGAATCGAACCGGTAGTCGCCCTCCACCCAGCGGAAGGTCCGGTTGATGATGGCCATGGCCTGGTTGAACAGGGCGTCCTGCAGGTCCTGGGGCGTCACCCGGCCCGACTCCATCAGCAGCGTCCCCATGCGCTTCAGGGTCTGCCGCTGGTGCTTGATCATCTCCAGAAGCTCCTCCCCGGACAGCCGGCCCAGGCGCACCAGCAGGGCCCCCACGCGGTCCTCCATGGGCACCTGGTTGGAATCGCAGCCGACGATCTCGCCCTGGTCGAAGAATATCTTCACGAACTCCTGGCCCCGGGACAGGACCAGGGTGCCGCTCTTGCCCTGGGTCTTGATCATGTTGAACAGGGAAAAGAGGTCGAAATCCCGCAAGGAGCCTTCAAGCGCCATCCATCACCCCCTCTCAGTACCGCCGCGGCAGCAGTTTCAACCAGGACCGGACCCACAGCACCGCCAGCAGGGCCAGCCCCAGGGGCAGCCAGATGGACGCCGGATCCGCGAGGATCTCGCCGGGGTAGCGCACCGAACGCCCCGTGACCAGCACGATCCCCAGGGCGAAGCAGAAGAACCCGTACTCCACGAACCCGGACCAGGTGTCGCCGATGAAGCAGCGGTCGGTTCCGGGCAGGAACACCATCAGCATCCGGTGCAGCACCCGCTGGTGCCTCTGGAAGGCGGCCACTTCATCCACCTTCCTTTTGCGGCTGCCGCCGTGCAGTCCGTCCTTGAGGAGGAACAGGTGGTAGCACTTGGAGCAGACCGAGGTGTCCGAGCTGTCCGTGGTGTGGAACGGATCGCCGCAGCGGGCGCATTGGGAAGGATGCGCTTCGTTGACGCTGCTCCGGACCCGCCTCAGGATGGCCATGGCGGCCACCAGGGGCAGCAGGAGGTTGAACAGCAGCGCCAGGTCGTTCAGGCGGTCCTGGGGGGGGGCGGCGTCCCTGGATCCGGCCAAAAGGGCCTGGATCCGGGCCGGGGTGTCCGCCAGGGGGATGGCGAAGGTTCGCTGCTCTTTCCTGGCGTGACTGGCCACCACCATCCGGTCGTAGCTTTCAGGGGCGGCGCGGCTGGCTTCCTCCAGCTTGGCGGCGCCCAGGGGGCTGTCCATCTGCTTGAAGGCCACCACGCTCTGGTTCAGGAGCGGTTCCGCCCTGCCGGGGAGCAGCGGCGCCGCCTCGTCGAAGCAGGCCTTCGCCCCGGCCAGGTCGCCCTGCTGGAACCGGGCGACGCCCAGGTTGTTCAGCACCACCGCATGGTCCGGGTGCCTCTGCCGCAGGGCCTTGAAGGTGAGTTCGGCCTTGGCCCAGTCCTGGAGCTGGAGCTGGCGCCAGCCTTGGATGAAGTCGCGGTCTTCGGGCGCCAGGGCCGCCAGGACCCGCGGATCATCCGGCACGGGCTGGGGCCGGAGCTGCAGGGTCACGATGCTGGGGGTGGGCTGGACACTGACCAGGGGTTCCATGAGAGTCATGGCCGGCTGCACCAGCTGCAGCAGCACGATGAAGCAGGTGGCCCGCACCTCCAGATGCAGCATGAACGGGGCCAGCAGCCAGAGCCAGACCAGGGCCGCCACGCTGGGGTCCAGGCCCGCGAGCACCGGCAGGGTGATCAGGAAGGCGCCCAGGAGAGCCACCACGTGGCGGTTGATCCCCCAGCGCGTCAGAGGGTCCTCCCAGAGGTAGCGGAACACCCTGCGGTAGCGCATGGCCAGGGTGAAGGTCCAGCCCCAGAGCATCACGGTGGCCATGAGCCGCAGCCAGGCCAGGTGCTGGATGGCCCACAGCCAGCGGTGGACCGGATGGGTGAGCCGGGCGCGGGTGAGTTCCACCACGTCGGCGATGCTCCACAGGTAGCCGTGGATGCCCTCCCGGCGCATGAGGATCACCTTCGTGCCCAGCAGGGTCGGATCGTTGGGCGCCCAGGGATCCATGGTCTGGACCACCTGGAGCCCCAGGGCGGGGTTCCCTTCCCTGCCCAGCTCCCGGGCGAACACGGACATGGCGTCCACCAGGGGCAGCACGTCCAGGGTGCCGTAGGTCCGGCGCAGGAGTTCCACTTCCTGGACCGCCGTCTGGATGGCCTCCGGGTCTCCCGAGCGGAAAGCCGCCTTGAGGTGCTCCACCCGGAAACTGAGGGCCACCGCCGGCGCCAGTTCGGACGCCGGAGGGAGAGGAGCCGACCAGAGGCCGAAGGCCGCCAGCGCCAGGACGATCATCCGGAGATGCGCCAGGACAGACGTGATGACCGGGCTCCGCCCGGTCATCACGTGGGGGAGCACAAGGGGGGACGGAGAGGGAGCGTAGCGACCACGCGGTCCCCCCTCATTCATGTCAGGGGCTTTCCGAGGGGACGCAGGGTCCAGGCCGGGCTTGACCCGCCGTGGGACCGCAGCAATCATGTTGCCTCCGTGAGTTGCCCGAAGCCTATCACAATTTTATGCATCCGTGTACGAGGGCTGCCCGGATGATTCCACGGGCAAGCCGGGCATGATAGGCTTGCTTGGGGTTGCCGCAAGGCTCCCTGGATCTCCGTTTAACATATATAGATCATGAAGAAGGCAGCCATGGCGTCAGAGCAACTTCCGGTGGCTTCAGGGCCGATCGCACGGGGAGATCGACAGACGACCCGCGTGCACCATGGATCGAATGAAATATTAATTGGAAATGGCGCGCCCATCGTGGTCCAGTCCATGACCAACACCGACACCGCGGACGTGGCCTCCACCGTCAGTCAGGTGCGAGACCTGGCCCTGGCCGGATCCGAACTGGTGCGCGTCACCGTCAACACCCCCGCCGCCGCCGCCGCCGTGGCGGCCATCCGTGAACGGCTGGACGCGGAGGGGCTGGAGGTGCCGCTCATCGGGGATTTCCACTACAACGGCCACAAGCTCCTCAATGATTTCCCGGAATGCGCCCAGGCGCTCTCGAAGTACCGCATCAACCCGGGCAACGTGGGCCAGGGGGACAAGCACGACCGGCAGTTCGCCAGGATCGTGGAAACGGCCTGCCGCTACGGCAAGCCGGTGCGCATCGGGGTCAACTGGGGCAGCCTCGACCAGGACCTGCTGGCCCGCATCATGGACCAGAACAGCCGCAGGGCGGTGCCCTGGACGGCCCAGGCGGTGATGTACGAAGCCCTGGTGAGCTCGGCCCTGGAAAGCGCCGGGCAGGCGGAAGCCATCGGCCTGGCCGCCGACCAGATCATCCTGTCCTGCAAGGTCTCCGGGGTCCAGGACCTGATCGCGGTGTACCGCGAGCTGGCCCGCCGCTGCCGCTACGCCCTGCACCTGGGCCTGACCGAGGCGGGCATGGGCAGCAAGGGCATCGTCGCCTCCACCGCGGCCCTGTCGGTGCTGCTGCAGGAGGGCATCGGCGACACCATCCGGGTCTCGCTCACCCCGGAACCGGGCGGCGACCGCACCCGGGAGGTGGTGGTGGCCCAGGAGATCCTGCAGACCATGGGCTTCCGCAAGTTCGCGCCGATGGTGGTGGCCTGCCCCGGCTGCGGGCGCACCACGTCCACGGTGTTCCAGCAGCTGGCCGACCGGATCCAGACCTACCTGCGCGAGCAGATGCCGGCGTGGAAGGCGCAATACCCGGGGGTGGAGGCCATGAACGTGGCGGTGATGGGCTGCATCGTCAACGGTCCCGGCGAATCCAAGCACGCCCACATCGGCATCAGCCTGCCCGGCACCGGGGAAGCGCCGGCCGCGCCGGTGTTCGTGGACGGCGTGAAGACGGTCACCCTGCGCGGCGACCGGATCGCCGAGGAGTTCCAGGCCATCGTGCTGGACTACATCCGCGCCCACTATGGCCGGAGCGCGTGACCTTGAGGATCGCCGTCGTCTCCGACATCCACGGCAACCTGCCGGCGCTGGAGGCGGTGATCCGCGATTTCCGGAGCCGGGGAGTGGACGCCGTGGTCAACCTGGGCGATTC
This sequence comes from Holophagaceae bacterium, assembly GCA_003165415.1. Taxonomy (GTDB): domain Bacteria; phylum Acidobacteriota; class Holophagae; order Holophagales; family Holophagaceae; genus Mesoterricola. The sequence continues at coordinate 4,601 of PLUC01000186.1, read as the reverse complement.
CCTTTCCGGCCCGCTGCTGCCCCTGGAGACGGCGCAGTTCCTCATGGCCCAGGACTGGCCGACCATCGCCGGCAACCACGAGCGGCAGATGCTGACCCAGGGCCCGGAACCCATGGGCCCCTCCGACGCCTGCGCCCGCGCCCGGCTCTCCCGGCGGGAGCTGGACTGGATGGCGGCCCTGCCCTCCACCCTGCCCTTCACGCCCGAAGTGTTCCTCTGCCACGGCACCCCGGACAGCGACCTGGATGCATTGCTGGAAACCCTCGAACCAGCCCGGCTCCGGGCCGCCACGGCGGCGGAGGTGGACGCCCGGCTGGGCGCGGCCGCCGCGCCGGTGGTCCTTTGCGGCCACACCCACGTGCCCCGGGCGGTGCGCTCCAGTTCGGGCCAGCTCATCGTCAACCCGGGCAGCGTCGGGCTGCCGGCCCTGGAGACCACGCGGCCCTACAAGGTCTTCGTGGAAACCGGTTCCCCCGACGCGCGCTACGCCATCCTCGAGCAACGGGGCGGAAGCTGGATTCCCATGCTGATATCGGTTCCGTACCAGCACCAGACCATGGCCGACCTGGCCCAGGCGCGGAACCGGCCGGACTGGGCGCACGCGCTGCGGACCGGGTACATGGCCTGACGGAGCAGCGTTCCAAGAGAGGCAAACAAAGAAACGTTCATCCAGATGATTGAACGGAACGAGAGCGAGCATAAAGGCCCTCGCAGTGTCGAACTGCTGGGGTTATGTATTCCCAGATGCAATTCAACTAAAAAAATTTGCTAGAGATAATTTTACTCATTTCTATATTTTCCATTGTTATCAGCATTGCAAATAAAGAATAACCACACTAAGAATTGCCTGCTTGCTTGCATCTGCATTTTTTCACCCATATTTCTATCAAGACTTGGTTGCTGTAATTGTGGCAACCGAATCGATTGTTGTAGATGATTGCTGTAAATATTAGGAGAATGCAGATGATAAATAACCCTATCGCCCCGTATCTTGGGCTGCCAAAACCAATGCATTGCAAAAGCATTTTGGTTGCCTTCGCTCTTGAACTCAGCCTCGGCGCCTCACCTGCCCAGGACAATGGGCCATCCTACGAGGGAAAATTTCCCATCCAACCACAGAATGCCCCTGGAATTCATGGCATTCTTGAGGTTGATCCTGACTCCGGGGCCGCCAGACTGCTCTTCCATCTGGGACCCGGCATTGGCCGCCCGGGGCTTCGTTACATTCCCACCCTGGTGGGGCGTTTCGCACCCCAGGTCGGGTCGGCGCCCTCCGCTTTCGAACTGTCACCCGGATCGTTGGATTGGCCGGTGGTTCCCAACGGTCCGGATGAAGCCCCGCCGGGGGTCCGATGGACCTATCCCGATGGCACCGGGGGGTGTGCGGAGGGTTCCTGTCCGGGAGACATGAACCCGTATGAGATAATGGCCCGCTTCGGCTATGCCCCATCAATCGGGCAGGGCTTCCCCTCCCCGGCGCCGCTGGCACTTGCAGGTACCGCCGGAGAACGTTTGCTCGCCCTGGCTGCCGATTCCGAGGTCCCGGTCACGACACCCCCTGACCTGTTGGAAGGAGAAATCCGAGGAAAAGACCGGTGGGCCATTCCCGCTTGCCTGCTGGTGGTCCGCGGCGACCTTGCCTATGAATTTCGGTATGCCGGCCCCAGGCGACCCGGCGGGAGTTCCGGGGCCGCCCATTATCGGTTGGCCGCCGTCCGCTCTCCTTCCGGTGAGAACGTGACGTTCACCTATGGCCCAAACGGGATGGACTTCCAAGCCACCCGGATGGATGCCTGGGTTCGGGTAGCCTTGGAATCCGCGGAGGGGGTCGTTCCCGTGCCGGCCCTGGACACCGCCTTCCCTGCCCTGGATTCCATGGCCCCCAGCGAGACCTTCCGTGATGTGGAGGCCCGCCTGCGGATCATCTATGGGGGATCCCTGGCGGAAACACCGGGCTACACCGTGAGCATCCTCCTGCGCGCGGAAGACCTCGCGCCTGGCGGCGCCACGGGATCGAAGGCGATTCCTCCGGCCTTCCGGAGCCCGCTGCAAGTCGCCCGGGTCCAGGCCGATGGTTCGGGGGAAACGGTCCAGTTTACCTACCAGGACAAGAGGATGACGGGCGGACTCAAAGGTGGAAATCCGGGTGTGGGTGGCCCTGGAATGCGCTCAGGCCTGGAACAACTCCAGGCGCTTGCAGCACAGGCCACAGCCCAGGCCCAAAGGGCTCTGGCCGAGCAGGAAGCCAGAAGAGCCGCCATACAAGCCCGGATGGATGCGCAGGTTCAGGCCCAGATACGACAAGCCCAGTCAAGGCAGCAAGCAAATCTACAAGCCGCATTAGCGAGCCAACAAGCCGCAAGGACCGCAGCAGAGCAAAAGAAGCAAATAGAAGAAGTAGCTAATAGATACGAGGAAGCATTAAAGCAAAAGGAAGGCTCGCTATATCTGCAAGAAACAGAACTCAAGCGGCAAGTTGAAGAACTCAAGCGGCGATCGGAAGAATTAGAGCGAAAAACAAAAGAACTCGAGCGACAGGCAGAAGAACTACTGAAACAGGCTGAGGCTCTTAACCATCAACAATAAATCTTTTTCTTGGATTTGGCTTCAATGCATAAAGAAAGCATTCTGTTTGCCATAGTCCTTGGACTCAACCTTGGCGCCTCACCCACCCAGGACCAGGGGCCATCCGCCAAGGAAATAGCTTCCGCCCCACTCGGGGGCACCTCTGGAATCCAAGGCATTCTCGAAGTGGATCCCGATTCCGGAGCCGCCAGCCTGTTCTTTCCCATGGGACCCGGCATTGGCCGCCAAGGGCTTCGTTACATCCCCGCCCTGGTGGGCCGGTTCGCACCCCAGGTTGGGTCGGCGCCCACCGCTTTCGAACTGTCACCCGGATCGTTGGACTGGCCGCTGGTTCCCAACGGTCTGGAGGAAGCCCCGCCAGGGGTCCGCTGGACCTATCCCGATGGCACCGGGGCGTGTGCCAATGGGCCCTTCCCCGGAGAACTGAACCCGGATGAAGTCCTGGCCCGTTTCGGCTATGGCCCACCGGTCAGGCAGGACCACCTCCCCCATCTGGGCTCCGCCCCCCCGGCGCCGCTTGCGCTTGGAGGCACCACCGGAGAATGCCTGCTCGCCCCGGCGGCCGATTCCGAGGTCCCGGTCACGACACCCCCTGACCTGTTGGAAGGAGAAATCCGAGAAAAAGACCGGTGGGCCATTCCCGCGTGCCTGCTGGTGGTCCGCGGCAACCTTGCCTATGAATTTCGGTATGCCGGCCCCAAGCGACCCGGTGGGAGTTCCGGGATCGCCCATTATCGGTTGACCGCCGTCCGCACTTCTTCCGGCGAGAACGTGACGTTCACCTATGGCCCAAACGGGACGGACTTCGAAGCCACCTGGACGGATGCCAGGGTCCGGGTAGCCCTGGAAGCCGTGGAGGGGGTCGCTCCCGTGCCCGCCCTGGACGCCACCTTCCCTGCCTTGGATTCCATGGCCCCCTGCGAGACCTTCCGGGATGTGGAGGCCCGCCTGCGGATCACCTACGAGGGATCCCTGGCGGAAACACCGGGTTATACCGTTAGCATCCTCCTGCGGGCGGAAGACCTGCCTGGCAAATCCCCGGTGGACGCCATGGGATCAAGGGCGCTTCCTCCGGCCTTCGGGAGCCCGCTGCAAGTCGCCCGGGTCCAGGCCGATGGTTCGGGGGAAACGGTCCGGTTCACCTACGGGAAGGGACCGGCCGTGGACGTTCCCGGCCCCGACGGGGCCCGGCATTGCGCGCCGACCGTGGTGCAGGAAATCGCCCTCCCGCAGCGGAGCCTCCGCCTGGACTGGGAGCCCCAGCCTTGGCCCGACGCCCTGGCGCAGACGGAAGATACTCGGGGCCCGGAACCCCGGTGGTCCTTTGGGGTAAAGGCCGTCTATGAAAAGGGGGCCCCGACTTATGAGCGGGTTGCCCCTGACGGATACGCTCCTGCAGCCTCCCAATCAGTTTCCAGGAACTCCTTCCCCGAACCCCTGGATTCAGCCGGGTCGGAGGAAGCCGGTGGCCCATCCTGGGTTCGCCAGTCTCGGCACTTCGCCTTTGCCTCGACCCCCAGGACGGGCGGCTCCTGCGAGACCGTCGTCCGGGACCGGTGGATCCTCCAGGGAACCGGGCGGAAGCCGAATCCCGGACCGCCCCAGACTCCCCGTTCCTTTGCCGGCGATAACGATGGCGATATCCCAACTTTTGAATGGGATTCCCGGGAACGGATCCTGGTCCCCGTGCCTGGCGAAATGACGCGGCGGCTGGATTGGGAACCTGGAACGGACACGGCACCCGACCTGCATCGAGTCGGCCACCAGGACGGGAGGACGACAGGCGGACTCAAAGGCGGAAATCCCGGTAGGGGTGGCGCTGGAACCCATCCCGCCGGCGGAGACGTCTGGCCGACCCCGATTCGGTATGACCCCACTACGCATGAAGTGACCATGGGAGCCATCGCCGGCGGCCCTCCGCCACCAGGGCCAGGGGCTCCACCGTCTGTGAGGGTGTCTTCCGCTGGGGAGGTTCTCAACCAGCAGGTGACTAGGAGCCAGCAGGACATCCAGCA
>PLUC01000042.1 GCA_003165415.1 Holophagaceae bacterium | reverse complement strand
CTCGCCCCCTTCAAGCTGAAGGCCGTCCAGGAAGCGGAGTCGAAGGACCCCGCCAGGCTCGCCCTGCTCGTCCAGGGCCACCTGGTCCGGCTGGAAGCGGGCAACCCCGGCCTTCCCGCCCACAGCGTGCTGGCCGTCAACCTGCAGCGTCTGGGGGACCTGGTGGGGCTCAACAGCACCGAGCTGGACGTCCTCACCTTCCTGCTCCTGGGGCGCCAGCTCACGACGCTGGAGCGCCTGCTCGACGTCATCGGATCCATCAGTTCCTCGGCCTTCCACACCATCGTGGCAGGGGTCCTCAAGCTTCCCCTGGCGGGCGTGCAGCGGGCCCTGGTCCCATCCGGCCGCCTCTCCAGTTCCGGCCTGGTGAAGCTGGACCTGACCAACAAATGGGACTTCGAAAGCAAATTCGAGCTGATGCCCGGCCTCTTCGAGCGGCTCAATGCCGCCCAGAAGAAGCCCTACGGCATCTTCGCCAACTGCTTCGTCCCGGCGCCCAAGGCGCTGCTGGGACCCCAAGCCTACGGACATCTCCAGGAGGACCTGGCCACCCTCAAACCCTTCCTCCAGGAAGCCATCCTGCGCCGCCGCAAAGGCGTCAACGTCCTCCTCCACGGCCGCCCCGGGGGCGGCAAGACCCAGTTCGCCCGGATGCTGGCCGCCGACCTGGGCTGCGCCCTCTACGAGGTGGCATCGGAAACCGAAGACCGGGAGCCCATCGGCGGGGAGAGCCGGTTCCGTTCCTACAACCTCTCCCAGACCATCCTGCACGACGGCGCCAGCCTGGTCCTGTTCGACGAGGTGGAGGACGTGTTCCGCCAGATGAATGGTGACGACGACCACCGCGGCCGCAGCAACCGGAGCGGCATCAAGGCCTGGGTAAACCGCACGCTGGAGGGGAACCCCGTCCCGGCCTTCTGGGTCACCAACCAGCTGAACGGGGTGGCCCCCGCCTTCCGGCGCCGTTTCGATTACATCCTGGAACTGGACGTCCCGCCCCGCAGCGTGCGCAGCCGGGTGCTGCAGACCTACCTGGGCGACCTTCCCGTGGACCCTGCCTGGGCATCCAGGATGGCCGAGCACCAGGGCCTGGTCCCCGCTCTGGTGGAGCGCGCCGCGAGCGTCGTGCGGCTCGCCCGCAAGGGCAATCCCGGCCTGGACGTCGCCACAGCCCTGCCCCGCGCCCTGGGCAACACCCTGGAGGCCCTCGGCACCACGCGGGAAGCCCGCGGCGTCCAGTCCAGCGCCACGCGCTACCGTCCCGAGATCCTCAACACCGACTGCGATCTGGCCTCCATGATCCCCGGCCTACGCCGGCAGGGCTCCGGCCGCCTCTGCCTCTATGGCCCCTCCGGCACCGGCAAGACCGCCTTCGGCTGCCATCTGGCCCAGGAACTGGATCTCCCCCTGCTGGTGCGCCGGGCCTCCGACATCCTCGGCCCGTATGTGGGCGAAACGGAACAGAACCTCGCCAGGATGTTCGCCGAGGCCAGGCACGAAAGGGCCATCCTGCTGCTGGACGAGGCCGACAGCTTCCTCCAGGACCGGAAGGGCGCCCAGCGTAGCTGGGAGATCACCCTGGTCAATGAAATGCTCACCCAGATGGAAGCCTTCCCGGGGATCTTCATCGCGTCTACCAACCTGATGGACACCCTGGACGCCGCCGCCCTGCGCCGCTTCGACCTCAAGGTCCACTTCGACTACCTGAAGCCCGGCCAGGCCTGGGCCATGTTCCAGGACACCGCCTGCGGGCTCGGCCTGGAGCCCGGGCCTGACGCCCAGGCCGCGCTCCGCCCGCTTGCACTGCTCACGCCGGGCGATTTCGCCAACGTGGTCCGCCAGGCGCGGCTGCGCCGGATCGCCAGCGCCGCCGACCTGGTGGACCGCCTCGCCGCGGAATGCGCCGCCAAGCCTGAAGGCCGGCGGAACCGCATCGGCTTCCAAGGGCGGGTGTGATGGCCTCGATCCGGCCTCACCAGGGCAGGCCTTTCAGAACCCCATTGAGCGAAGGGGGTTGCGAACCGTTTCTCGGTTGCGCAGGAAGGCGCCATGCGCATCCTCATCATGAGATCACCATGGTTCACTCGTAATTTCACGCGAAAGGATACCTTATGGGCGACGTTCCCGGCTGGGCCTTCACCACGGATGAATCTGCCGAGAGCACCCGGAGACGGGTCCGGTATGACGAGATCAAGCACCTCCGGGACGATGTGATCCAGGGCCGGAATCCCATGCACGGGATGACCCGCTACACCGGTTGCGCACCGGAAAGCCTGGATCTCACCGACCTCGACATCGCCTTGCTCTGCGATGACGGCAACACATGCTTCGGGGCCACCGTCAATTGGTCCGGGCGGTGCTTCAGGTGCACCATCTTCACGGACTGAGGGGTTGGCGGCGATCAAGCTTCCAGTTCCGGCGGTTCCTCAACCTGCAAGGGTCGAACAGAGCCTGCGCGCGGGACAGGCTGCAATGGTCGCGCTCAAAGGAGTCCTCACCATCGGCGTCGGGGGGGCCTTGGCCCATGATCGCCAATCAATGTCGCACGTCCTGGCCTAACCTGATGACACGCCCGATGGGA
>PLUC01000159.1 GCA_003165415.1 Holophagaceae bacterium | reverse complement strand
GGGCGGAGCCCGGTCATGAAGTCTACGCCATGGACTCGGTCACCTCCAGGAAGGCGTCGATCTCCTCCGGGGTGGTGTAGTGGGCCGCGGAAAGCCGCACGATGCCCGCCCCGGCCCCCAGGCCGTCCAGCATGTGCTTCGACATGACCGATTTCCGGTTGTTCACGAAGATGCCGCGGTCCATGTAGCTGGTGACCGAATCGGCGGTGTCCGTGCCCTTGATGCTGAAGGGGACCAGGCAGCAGCGGTTGGAGAGGTCTTCGGGCACGCCGTAGACCTGGACGTGGTCCATCTGCCTGAGGCCCTTCTGGGCCTTGGTGCCGTTGAGCAGCCGTTCCAGCAGGACCGCTTCGTGGGCTTCCATCGCCAGCATGGCGGCGACGATGCGGTCCCGGCTGTCGCTGGACTCGGTGAAGTGCGCGCCGAACCACTTGAGGTAGTCGGTGACGATGGACCAGGTGGCATAGTCGAACTGGTCCTGGCTGCCCACGGCCCATTCGTTGGCGGCCTTGCCGGACACCTTGTCGTGCGGGATGACGGAGAAACGCTGGGAAAGATGGGCGAAGGAAATGCCCCGGCGGGTATAGGTCTTGTAGCCGCCGAACAGGTAGGCGTCGGCGCCGATGGCCTCCACGTCGATGGGCGCGTGGGGCGAATACTGGACGCCGTCCACGATGATGCAGATGTTCTCGTTGATCTTCCGCGCTGCGCGGACGATGCCCTCGGCGTCCATCAGGGCCCCGGTGATGTTGGAGCCGTGGATGAAGGCCAGGACGGAAGTGTCCTGGTCCACGAGGGCCAGGAGGGTCGCCGGGTCGATGAACCCGGTGGCGGGATTGAGCGGCGCGACCCGCCATTGCTTGCCGTAGGTCTCGGCGGCCAGGCGGGTGCCGTCGTAGGTGCACGGGTGATCCAGCATGGTGGCGACCACATTGTTGCCCGGATAGTGCGCGGTGGCGTGCCGGATCAGCCGGAACAACCCCTCGGTGGAAGATTTGCTGGGCACGATCACGCCCGACTTGGCTCCCAGGAACAGGCGGACATCCTCTTCCCCCTGCTGCTTGACGGCCACGCAGTGCTTGGAGCCCAGGGTGAGCCGGTTGAACTGGTCGGGCAGCAGCAGCTCGCGCTGGGCAGCTTCCAGCACCGTCTTCAGCCGCAGCGACCCGGAGGCGGAATCCAGGAAGATGCGCTTGCCCGAGAACGGGCACGCCTCCACGTGGGCGAACCTGGAACGGACCTCCTTCAGCAGGGGGGCGGGGATCAGTCTTGCCTCGACAGTTTCGGATCTGGTCATAACGATGTCCTTCCTTTCACGACGATTGAACTTTTACCTGATCGGCTGTTCCGCTTCCAGCAGCGCCGGAGCCCCATAGCTCCTGGCGTAGGATTTCTGCAGGACCGAGTCCGGCAGCGCGTTTTCCCATCTTGCCACGGCGACGGTCGCCACCGAGTTGCCCACCACGTTGGTGGCGGTCCGGCCCATGTCCAGAATGCGGTCGATCCCGAGCACCAGGGCGACCCCCTCCACCGGCAGTCCGAACGCGGCGCTGGTGGCGGCCAGCATGACCATGGCGTTCCCCGGCACGGCGGCCATGCCCTTGGTCATGACCATCAGGGTGAGGATGATCATGACCTGCTGCACCGCGCCCAGGTGGATGCCGTAGGCCTGGGAGACGAACAGCACCGCCATGGAGGCGTAGATGGTCCCGCCGTCCAGGTTGAACGAGTAGCCGGTGGGCAGGACGAAGGTGGCGATGTGCTTGGGCACGCCGAATTCCTGCAGCCGCTCCAGCAGGGACGGCAGCGCCGTTTCGCTGGAAGCCGTGGAGAAGGCCAGCAGCAGGGGATCCTTGATGGCCCGCAGCAGGTGGATGAATTTCACCTTGCAGATGAGGGAGGCGGTGACCAGCAGCACGATGACGAAAATGGCCAGGGTGGAATACAGGCAGAGGATCAGCTTGGCCAGCGGAATTAGCATCACCAGCCCGAACTTGCCCACCGTGAAGGCGATGGTGCCGAACACGCAGAGCGGGGCCAGCTTCATCACGTAGGCCGTGCAGCGGAACATGATCTGCAGGATGCTGTCGGCGAATTTCACCACAGGTTCGCCGTGCTTGCCCGCGGCGGCGGTGGCCACGCCGAAAAATCCCGAGAAGAAGATGATCTGCAGGAGGCTTTCCCTGGACATGGCGTCGATGATGTTGACCGGGACGATATCGATGAGGATCTGCATGAGATCGACCGGTTTGTGCGCCGCGGCGCTGATGGCGCTGACGTCGGCGAGGTTGGTGATGGAAACTCCGGAACCCGGCTTGAACACATTGGCCGCCACCAGGCCGAGCACCAGGGCGAAGGTGGTGGCCACCTCGAACCAGATGAAGGTCTTCAGGCTCAGGCGTCCCAGCTGCTTGAAATCCCCGGTCCCGGCGATGCCCACCACCAGGGCGCTGAAGATCAGCGGCACCACGATCATCCGGATCATCCGCAGGAAGATGTCCCCGAACACCTTCAGGTGCACCGCGTACTTCGGGAAGATGAACCCGAACGCGATGCCCAGGAGCAGGGCGACGAAGATCTGACTGGTGAGCCCGAAGCCTTTTTTGCGGATGGCGGCCATGCTCTTCTCCCTGGGGGTCTTACTGGTTGCGGGGGCGTCACGTCGCGCAGGGTCCAAGGGTGGCGCCTGCGCGAGGTTCATAGGATCTTGGGATGGGCTTGGATCATCTTGGACGGTGCCGCAGCCCCCTGCATAATAAAAAGAAACACTGGACCCATCACATTTCGGCATGGACCCGCTCCTCCAGCCCTGGTCAAACTTTTGCAGGCCTTGGATCGAGGGCAATCACGCCACGGATTGGACCGTTGGCTACGGTTTCCTCCGCTGGTCCCGTAAAGCCGGGACACCCGGTTTGATTTGCATTGGCGCCGGCCTTATGGCCCGCCTCCTGCCATCCCTGGGGATGGAAACACCAATCACACCGTCGTTGGATGGGGCCTGAGCAAGGCAGTTGTCCATAGATCCCCGAGAACGCATGCGTTCTCGGGGTGAGGCTCCTGGCGCGGAGCATCCGCGCCAGTCCGTTTTTTGCCGCGTTCTCATCCCGGAGATGGGTCGTGCGGCAATGACCACAGGTCCACTTCCGGATGTCCGGCGGAATCCCACCCGCGACGATATGGCCGCAGCCGGGCTCGGAGCAGGCCACTCCAGATCTTACCGGCGAGGCCCACCGGTGGTCCGGAATGATTTGATTCAACCTTCTTTTTCCCACCGCCGCAACGGGGAGGCGTGCATGCTGAGCACACGGACTACTTCAGAAATCGAGGAGCGAGTGCCCTCATTCTAATTTGCCTGTTTGGATAGATTATAGTCAAAGTTGAGCAAGTTTTTCGATTCAGAAAAGCCCCGAGGCTTGGCCATGGATCTCAAACAGCTTCGCGCCCTGCTGACCATCGCCGACACCGGCAGCGTGACCCGTGCGGCCGAACTCCTGCACATCGTGCAGCCGGCGGTGTCGCGGCAGCTGCGCCTGCTGGAGGAGGACATCGGCACCGCCCTGTTCGCCCGCGGCCGCAACCGGATGGAGTTGACCGAAGCCGGGCGGATCCTGGTGGAGTACGCCCGGCGCGCCCTGCACAACCTGGACCGGGCCCGCGCCGAGATCACCCCCATGCCCGGCGAGGTCACCGGCATGGTCACCATCGGCCTGGTGCCCAGCCTGATCAACCAGCTGGCCAACCCCCTGATGGCCACCGTGTCCGCCCGCTTTCCCGGCATCAAGCTCCGCTTCTCCACCGGCGGCTACGCCGACCTCATGCAGAGCTGGGTGGAGGCCGGCGAAGTGGACGCCGCGCTGCTGTCCGACTACAAGCCTTCGCCCGCCATCCAGGTGGAGCCGCTGCTGGAGGAGAAACTCTGGGTGGTCGGGCTGCCGGCGGCGGGGCTCCGCGCGGACCATCCGGTGCCGGTGGGCGACCTGGGCGGCAGGCCGCTGATCCTGCCCAGTTCCTTCAGGGGCTTCCGGCTCCTGCTCGAGCACGCCTGCACCCTGGAGGGGGTGCAGCTGTCGATCGTGGCCGAGACCAACTCCATGCACGTCCAGCGCTGCCTGGTCCTGGGCGGGCACGGCCTGACCATCCTGCCGATCATCGCGGTGGTGGACGACGTGGCGCGCGGGCTGCTGTCGGCCGCCCCGCTCACCGCGCCGGAGGTCAACCGGAAGATTCTCCTGGCCCTGCCCAACACCAGCCACATTCCCCAGTCGGTCCGCTGCGTGGCGGCTGCCATTTCGGAAGAAGTGCGGGATACTGTGCGCCGGGGGGACTGGCCGGGCGCCCAGTGGCTGGCGGGACCCTGAGGAGATTCCATCCGTGAGGCCCCAGACCCTGTCCGAGCAGATCCTGTCCCGCGCCGCGGGCCGGCCGGTGCGGGCGGGGGAGCTGGCCATCTGCACGCCCGACCTGGCCATGGGCACCGACGGGTCGATCCCCATGGCGCTGGACTATCTGGAATGCATGCGTCCCGGCGGCGGCGCCCCGCGGTTTCCCGGGCGGCTGGTGTTCGCGCTGGACCACTACGGACCGGCCTCGGGGCCCAGGGCCCAGGCCCTGCAGGAGCGGGCGCGGGCCTATGCGGCCCGGCACGGGATCCGGTGCTGCGAGGTGGGGGAAGGCATAGGCCACCAGCTGATCCTGGAATCCGGGGCGGCCCGGCCGGGCCTGCTGATCGTCGGGGCGGACTCCCACAGCACCTCGTACGGCGCCGTGGGCGCTTTCGCCACCGGCATCGGCTCCTCCGATCTGGCGGGGGTGCTGCTGTGCGGGCAGGTCTGGCTGAAGGTTCCGGAATCCCTGCTGGTGGTGCTGAGCGGCAGCCTCCGCCCCGGTGTCTCGGCCAAGGACGCGGCCCTGCTGCTGGCGCGGCGCCTGGGCGCGGATGGCGCCTCGTACCGGGCCCTGGAATTCGTGGGATCGGGGGTGGCGCAGCTGGACATGGACGACCGGATCGTGCTGACCAACCTGTCGGTGGAACTGGGCGCCAAGGCCGGGCTGTTCCCGTTCGACCCGGTGACGGAGGCGTGGCTGCGGGAGCGCACCATGGCGGCCTTCGAACCGGTGTTCGCCCATGCGGGCGCGGACTGCGCCGGCGTGATCGACCTGGACCTGGGCGCGGTGGTGCCGCAGATCGCGCTGCCGCACCGGGTCGACCACGTGGTCGATGCGGATGCCGCGCCGTACACGGTGGTGGACCTGGTCTACCTCGGCACCTGCACCGGCGGCCGCCTCAAGGACTACCGGGAAGCCCTGGAGGTCCTGCGGGCCGGCATCGCGCCGGGGGTGCGGGTAGTGGTGACGCCGGCGTCGGCCGCCGTGGCCGCCGAGCTGGAACGCAGCGGCATGCTGGCCGAGTTCCTGGCCCTGGGCGCCGAAATCCAGCCGCCCGGCTGCGGCTCCTGCTGCGGCACCTGCGGCATCGTGCCCGCCGACGGCGCCGTGGTGGTCTCCACCGCGAACCGCAACTTCAAGGGCCGGATGGGCAACGGGTCGGCCTCCATCTACCTGGCCTCGCCGCGCGAATGCGCGGCCGCGGCCGTGCGCGGCAGCATCGGGGGTCCGGCATGAACATCCTGCCCATGTCCGGCCGGGCCCGCGTGCTCGGCGACGACGTCAACACCGACTACATCATCTCGTCGCGGCACAAGAAGGAGACCATCGACCCGTCGGTCCTGCGCGCGCATCTGCTGGAGGACCTGGATCCCGGCTTCGCCGCCAGCGTGCGCCCCGGGGACATCCTGGTGGCGGGCGGCAATTTCGGCTGCGGCTCGGCCATGGAGGTGGCGGTCACCGTGGTGCTGGCCGCGGGCATCCGGGCGGTGGTGGCCCGGAGTTTCTCCCGGACCTACCTGCGCAACGCCATGAACAACGGCCTGCTGGCGGTCATCGCCGACACCGGGCCGGTGCGGGAAGGCGAGGTGCTCACCCTGGCGCTGGACCCGGGGGGCCGGCTGCTGCTCGACCACCAGGGGGGTCCGTTGATCGAATGCGCGCCCATCGCCCCGTTCATGGTGGAGATGCTGGAACTGGGCGGCCTGGTCGGCTACCTGCGCGAACGCGGCGGCTTCGAGGGGCGGCCATGAGGCCCGGCGCCGGAGTTCTCGACGCGGTCTGCGTGTTCGCCGGGGCCAGGCCCGGCGCGGATCCCCGCTACCTGGAAACGGCGGCCGCCCTGGGCCGGGCCCTGGCCCGGCGGGGGATCACGCTGGTGTACGGCGGCTCCAGCACCGGCCTGATGGCCGCGCTGGCCAATGCCGCCTTGGCGGGCGGCGGGCGGGTGGTGGGGGTCATGCCCCAGGGCCTGGTGGACCGGGAGAACGCGCACCGGGGCCTCCACGAGCTGATCATCACCACCGACATGCACGCCCGCAAGGCCCGCATGGCCGGCCTGGCCGACGCGTTCCTGGCCCTGCCCGGGGGCTTCGGCACCCTGGAAGAGCTGTTCGAAGTGGTGACCTGGGGTCAGCTTGGCCTGCACCGGAAGCCGGTGGGGCTGCTGAACAGCGGCGGCTTCTGGGATGGGCTGCTGGTGTTCCTGGCCCACGCCCGGACCGAGGGCTTCATTCCCGGATCCGGCCTCCCGGTGCTGCCCTGCGCCCCTGATCCGGACGAAATCCTGGACCTGCTCCTGATGGCGGCGGGAACCTTCCGCCAGTGATTCAAGCCCGCGCCAGCGCCTCGGCCACCGTGCAGATGGTGGCGAAGCGGCCGGCCAGGACCAGTTCGGTGCGCTCGCGGATCTCCCCGGGGGTGTAGGTCCGGCCATTGGCGTGGCGCATGGCGAAGGTGAGGGTCGCCTCGGTGACGAAGTCCACCTCGAAGCCGGCGTCGCTGGCGGCGCGGGTGGTGGTCTCGCAGCACTGCTCGGTGCGCATGCCGGAGATGATCACCCGGCCGATGCCGCGCTCGGTGAGCCAGGCGCCCAGGTCGGTGCCGGCCAGGGCGCTGTGCCGCTGCTTGTGCACCAGCAGCGCCGGCTGGAACTCGGCCAGGCCGGCCATGGGCACCACGTGCCCCGAGGCCGGGGCGAACACCCCTTCCGGGGCGATATGGAAGACCCGGACGATGGGCAGGCCGCGGGCCTCGGCGCCCTGGATCAGGGCGTTCTGGGCGGCCAGGAAGCCCGGGATCGCCTCGGGGTCGAATCCGGGCCGGTGCCGGAACGATTCCTGCACGTCGATCACCAGCAGGGCGGTGGGTTTCTGAGCGGACATGGGGCTGCCTCCGTACAACGAGGACAGTATCCCCAATCTGCAAATAAATAATATGAATTTGACACCCTCCAAACCCTCTCTAAAATCAACAGCCTAGGACGGCGCAGGTCCCGTTCGAGGGGGATGCATGGCTGAAAAGTCGCTTCAGATCTATGGCAAGCAGGCCATCTTCCACACGGCGGGGAGCATGTGCGACAGCGCCGGGGACCTGGTGGGCAGCGATTTCTTTCTGGGTTTCCTGGAATCCTTCTTGAACCACCTCCGCGCCACGGACCATCCGGTGCTGGAGCTCATGGACCAGCAGGGGTCCTCCCCGCTCACGGTGAAGCAGTGGCAGTCGCTGTTCGCCGCCCTGCGCGAGCAGGCCCTGGAGGACGCTGCGCTCCGGCTGCCCCACGCGGTGGACTTCCTGGCGCCCACCCGGCGCAAGGCCCTGCTGGAGTTCGTGGAGCACTTCTACAACTACTGGCGCTCCTTCGACCGCTACACGGTGCTCCACTCCCAGGCCGGTTCCGAAGGCTCGGACCGCCCGTACCGGGCCTTCGAGGCCTCGGCGGAGTCCTTCATCCACCTGGTCAGGGGCCTCTACCGGGACGTCTGCGAAAACATCTCCGGCGACCACCCGCGCATCTACCGCCAGGTGCCCGCGGGCTGCAACGCCGGCTTCATCGCCACCCGCAAGGCCAGCCCAATGCCGCTGGAGCTGCGCGAGGTCCTGGGCGGCATCCCCTTCATCCGGCAGATGATCATCGATCCGCCGATGATCCTCGACCCGCCCTGCAACACCCGCACCGGCAGCTTCGGGGCGGTGGACCGGAACCCGGTGCTGGGCCTCAGCCTGGACCCGAAGGAGTGGCTCTGCTACCCGGCCCAGGTGGGGCCGATGGTGGTCTTCATCTACTTCCACATGCAGTTCGTGGGCCTGGGCTGCGCCCTGGGCAACCTGTTCGAGCTGGCCACGGACCGGCAGATCGCCGCAGGTCCCGGCGCGCTGTTCGTCTACGGCGCCCCCAGCGAGGCCATGGCCCAGTTCGGCGAGCTGCCCACGGTGTTCTTCGAGGACCCCTCGGGCCTGCTGGTGGGCGCCATCCCCGGCGAGCCGCGCTTCGGCTACTTCGGCTACCTGAAGAAGATGGCCCTGACCCTGCACAACATCGCCATGCTCAAGCGGGGCCGGCTGCCGTTCCACGGGGCCATGGTGCGGATCCAGCTGCGCAACGGCCGGACCGCGTCGGTGCTGATCATCGGCGACACCGCCACCGGGAAGTCGGAGTCCCTGGAGGCTTTCCGCACCCTGGGCGCGGGCAAGCTGCGGGAGATGCGCATCGTCTCGGACGACATGGGCTCCCTGCAGATCTCCCCGGCCGGCCAGGTGCAGGGCTTCGGCACCGAGACCGGCGCCTTCGTGCGCCTGGACGACCTCCAGCTAGGCTATGCGTTCGGCACCATGGACCGGGCCATCTTCATGAGCCCGCAGAAGGTGAACGCCCGGGTGGTGCTGCCGGTGACCAGCCTGGACGAAGTGCTCGCCGGCTACCCGGTGGACTTCCTGCTCTACGCCAACAACTACGAGCCGGTGGGCGAGGGCCGGGCGGTGCTGGAGCGGTTCCCCGACCTGGAGAGCGCGCTGGAAGTGTTCTCCGCCGGGCGCGCCATGTCCAAGGGCACCACCAGCTCCACCGGCCTGACCGGCAGCTATTTCGCCAACCCGTTCGGCGCGCCGCAGTTCCGGGAACTGCACGCGGGCCTGGCCCGGCGCACCTTCGAGGCGGCCTTCGCCGCGGGAGTCTACGTGGGCCAGATCCGCACCCGGCTGGCCATCCCGGGCATGGAGGCGGAAGGGCCCCGGGCCGTGGCCCTGGCCCTGCTGGACGTGCTGGATCCGGCCAATCCGTGAATCCCGACGCTCGGCACCGCTGAGGCCGGCCCTGATATCGTTCAGCTCACCTCCAGCAGCGCCAGGCCGTCCTGGCGGACGCTGCGCCCGGCCACCGGGACGATGTCCCCGGTGCGCAGCGGGCGCCGGCGCTTGCGGTAGGCGTCGGGGAAGGCCACGGCCTCGCACAGCGCGGTCTCGTCCTCGAAGGTGAGGAACTGCATGAGCTCGCCCTTCTCGGTGCGCACGGTCTTCTCGGCCGCCACCAGGGCCCAGAAGCGCAGGAAGCGTCCGGGCCGGTCCACGTCCTCGGCCCGGTTGGGGGCGCCGCCGTGGCGGGCCCGCTGCAGGGTGGCGGGGTGCAGCTCCAGGGTGAGGCCCAGGAGATCCAGCTCCAGGGCGGCCCGGTCGAACGGGTCGGTGGGGCGGGGGCGGACCCCGTCCGGGACACCGCCCAGCCGCGCCCACAGCAGCCGGGTGCGGTCGCCGTCCGGGGCCCAGCGGTCGAAGGCGCCGCCGGAGCCCAGGGCCTCGGCGGTGGGCACCGACAGGGGGGCGCGCCGGAGCAGGTCCTCCAGGCTGGCGTAGGGGCCGTGCTGCTCCCGTTCCCGCAGCAGGGCGCGCAGCTCCTCCTCCCGGGCCCCCTTCACCGCCATCAGGCCCACCCGCAGGCCCTGCTCCCCTTCGGCGGAGAAGGTCCAGCGGGAGGCGTTGACGTCGGGGCCGCGAACCACCAGCCGGTGCCTCCGGGCGTCGCCCAGGTAGATGATGGGGGCGTAGTAGCCGCCCTGGTTGGTGATCACCGCCGCGAAGAACACCGCCGGGTGGTGCGCCTTGAGCCAGGCGCTCTCGAAGCTCACCTGGGCGTAGCTGGCGGAGTGCGGCTTGCAGAAGGAGTAGCCGCGGAAGGTGCGGATCATGTCCCACACCTCGGCGATCACCGGCTCGGGGACGCCCTGGCCCAGGCAGCCCTCCCGGAACCGGGCCTCGAACAGCGGCAGCTTGCGGGCGCAGTCGTGCTTGCCCAGGAGCTTGCGCAGCTGGTCCGCCTCCGGGTGGCTCCAGCCGGCCATGGCCATGCCCACCCGCACCACGTCCTCCTGGTAGACCAGGACCCCGTGGCTTTCGGAGAGCAGCCCGCCCAGCACCGGGTGGCTGGGGGTGTAGATCTCCTCGCCGCGGGAACGCTTGACGTAGGTGTCGATCCAGCGGTTGGCGGCGGGGCGGATGATGGAGCTGTGGATGACCAGGGTCTCGAAGTCGCCCTTGCCCACCCGCTGCTGCAGCTGGCGGATGGCGGGGCTCTCCACGTAGAAGACGCCCATGCTGTCGCCCCGGGCCAGCAGGTCCTGGGCGGCGGGGTCCAGCCGGGGCTGCCAGCGCAAGGCGTCCGGAGCCCGTTCCCCCAGTTCCGCCAGGGAGTCCCGCACCACCGCCAGGCTGCGGTTGCCCAGCAGGTCGATCTTCACCAGGCCGTAGTCCTCCACCCCGTCCTTGTCCCAGGCGGTGATGGCGACGCCCTCCTTGGCCGGGGCGGGCTGGGTGGGCACGTGGCGCCACAGGGGGCCGGGGCTGATGATGGTGCCGCCGGGGTGCACCGAGAGCTGGTGGAAGTGCCCCTGGAGCGCCTCGGCCTGGGCGAGGATGCCGGCCCAGGCGGGGTGGTCCCGGATCCCCTGGGGGCCTTCGTCCCAGCCGCGGATGTAGCGGGCCAGGGTCTTGAGCTCGGCCTCGGGCCGGCCGTGGGCCAGGGCCACGTCGCGCAGGGCGCCCCGGGGCTGGAAGAAGACGTGGTTGGCCACCATGGCCACCCGCTCCCGGCCATAGCGCTGGAACACCGAGGCGATGACCGCGTCGCGCTCGTCCCAGGCGAAGTCGATGTCCAGGTCCGGCGGGTCCACCCGGGCGTCGGACAGGAACCGCTCGAACATGAGGTTGGCGGCGATGGGATCGACGTTGGTGATGCCCAGCAGGTAGCTGACGATCGACGCCGCGCCGCTGCCCCGGCCGCAGGTGCGGGTGGCCCGGGCCTCCCGGATCAGGTCGTGCACGGCCAGGAAATAGCCGGCGAAGCGCTTGCGGCGGATGAGGTCCAGCTCCAGGTCCAGGCGGCTGAAGGTGGCCGCGGTCACGGCCAGGTAGCGCCTCGGGATTCCGGCCCGGGCCCGGGCCCGCAGCTCCTGGTCCAGGTCCTGGTCGTCGGGGCAGATGGGCCGGGGCATCACCCACTCCCCCCAGTGCATGCGCCAGCCCGCGGTCCGTTCCAGGAGCGCCCCGGTGGTCCGGGCGATGCCCGGGTCCGCCGCGGGGAAGCGGGCCTCCCAGGCGGCCCGGGGCACGGCGGCGTCCCGGGGGTCCCACAGGGGCTCGGTGCGGGCGAGGGTGCCCTGGGCGGCCATGGCCCGCTTCAGGCGGTGCAGCTCCAGCCCGGCCGGGGTGCGGAAGCGCAGCACCTGGGGCGCCGCCGCGCCCAGGCCGCGGCGGAGGGCCTCGGCGGTCTCCCGCTGGTTGCGGCCGTGGGCCAGGAGCGCGGCCTTGAAGCCGGCCCCCGCCAGGGTCTCCAGCCCTTCCAGGGTCTCGGCCAGCAGCGCGCAGTCCCGGGGCGGCTCCCCGGGGCGGCCGTGGGCCAGGTCGGTGAGCAGCCGGCACAGCTCGCCGTAGCCCAGGTCCGAGTGGGGCAGGGCGCCGAAATCCAGCCCGCGCCAGCGGAACCGGCAGCCCAGGACCGGGGTCAGGCCCGCGGCCAGGGCCGCCCCGCGCAGCCGGGGCCAGCCGTGCAGGCCCGGGTCCCAGGCCGCCACGTGGGTGTAGCCCAGGCGCGGCGCCAGCTGCGCGACCAGTTCGGCGGTGTAGACCCCCTCCCCGGCGGAAAAGTCGGAAATGGCCAAGAGCAGGCTCATGGCGGCGACCCTTCAGCGGGCCGCACCGGCTGAAACGGCATTTCCGGAACCCCCATCGCCAGCACGCGCTGCCTCCCATGGTTTAAATATAGCGTAAAAAAAGCGAAAAAAAATTGAAAAATTTAGAAATAGATTTAATATGCTCGGGACACTCTTCCTGGAGGGGCGTATGGGTCGGCATTAAACCATTCATGTCGTTTGGCAGCGCCTCTGTTTTCAAAATCTGTTTTGTGGGGCTGGTTTTTTGCCCTCTTTTCCCATGGCGCCGTTGCTAATGAACATCGAGAACCTGACTTCCTCCATCTATCAGGACATCCAATCCGGCATCGTCGCCCTGCTGGAATCCGCCCGGGCTTCCGCCGCCCGCAGCGTCAACACCATCATGACGGCCAGCTACTGGGAGATCGGACGGCGCATCGTGGCCTTCGAACAGGGAGGAGAGAGCCGCGCAGGATACGGCGAAGTCCTGATTCCACGCCTCGCCGAGGATCTGACCCGGCGCTTTGGGCGGGGCTTCTCCGAACGTAACATCGAGCAAATGCGGAAGTTTTATCTCTCTTGGCCAATTCCGCAGACGGTGTCTGCGGAATTTCCCGACCTCGCCAGCATGGCCAATCGTTTTCCCCTCTCCTGGTCGGCCTATGTCTGCCTGCTCTCGGTCCGGGATCCCGCCGCCCGCGCCTTCTACGAAACAGAGGCCCTGCGCGGCGGCTGGTCCGTGCGCCAGCTGGAGCGGCAGGTCAGCAGCATGCTCTACGAACGCACCGCCCTCTCCCGGAACAAGGCCGCCATGCTGGAACAAGGGGCGCTGGCCAAGCCGGGCGACCGCATGACCCCCGAGGAAGCCATCAAGGACCCGCTCGTCCTGGAGTTTCTGGACCTCAATGACCAGTACTCCGAGTCCGAACTTGAGGCCGCGCTGATCCAGCACCTGGCGGACTTCCTGCTCGAACTGGGCGACGGCTTCACCTTCGTCGGCCGCCAGCGCCGCCTGCGCCTGGACGACACCTGGTTCCGAGTGGACCTGCTGCTCTTCCACCGCGGGCTGAAATGCCTGGTGGTCATCGATCTCAAGATCGGTCGGTTCAGCCATGCCGACGCCGGCCAGATGCACCTCTACCTGAACTACGCCCGGGAGCACTGGATGTGTGAAGGCGAGAATCCGCCGGTGGGCCTCATCCTGTGCGCCGCCAAAGGAGCGGAGGAAGCCCGCTATGCCCTGGACAACCTGCCGAACCAGGTGCTCGCAGCGCAATACCAGATGGTGCTGCCCGATGCGAAACGGCTGGCCACGGAACTGGAACGCACCCGCCGCGAGCTGGAAACGCGTCAGAGGCTCACCCTCCCGGAACCTGCGCAACCTGCACCCCGGAAACGAAGTCGTGCCTCCCGAAAGCCCAAACCGGAAGCCTGATCCTCTGCCGAGTCCTTCCTGCTGCGGGTTCGCGCCCGCCGGATCCTGGAGCAGGCTCATCGGGACGGCCGGGCCCAGCCGGGCAGCACCGGCTGTTCGGGGTAGCGGCGGCGGAGCCTGGCCAGGGCCGGTTCCAGCCGGTCCAGCCTGCGCACCAGGGGGCTCTCGAACAGCCCGGGGGTCCGGCCCAGGCCCCAGGCCAGCTCCAGTTCCAGGCGGTGGACCAGGATGCGGCGGCGGGCCCCCTGGCGGAAGCCGGCCTCCACCAGGGGGGCCAGGGCCAGGGGTGGCCGGGCCAGGGCGTCGGCGGGGGCCTGCCAGCGGTGGGCCTCGCCGTCCACGTCCCACCAGCGCAGCACCAGCTGCCTCGGGGACCGGCCCTCGTTCCAGAGCCGGTCCAGGCACCAGCAGGCCAGGGCCACTTCCTCCGCCAGCCGGGGCGGCTCCAGGCGCCAGGGGTGGCGGGAGCGCTCCAGGGGGTCGGCCAGCATGGGTAGGCGCGGCCGGTCCTCGCCCCGGGCCTGGGCCAGCACCTGCCTGGCCTCCGCTTCGGGCATGAGCTGGGTGAGGGTGGCCAGGGGCACCGGCTGCAGGTCGCCCAGGCGGCGCAGGCCCAGGTGCTGGAAGCGCCAGCGCAGGCGCGGCGCCAGATCCGGCAGGCGGCCCAGGGGCTGGGGGGCCAGGAACACCTGCTCCGCGCCGTCCGGGACCACCTCCAGGGGCGTCCTGCCCCGGGTCGCCAGCCGGGCGGCGGTGGCGCTGCGGGAGAGACCGCCGCGGCTGGACCAGCCGGTGTCCCGGGCCAGCTCCCGCTGGATCCGGGCGGCGGCGTCCTGGGGCGGGCCGAACAGGCGCCCGGTGCCGCCCAGGTCCAGCAGCGCCTCGCCCATGCGGCCCAGCAGCCCCTGGGGGGACCAGTGCTGGAGGAACTCCCCCAGCAGGCCCTGGGCCTCCCACCAGGTCTGGGGGGCGGGATCCAGCACCCTCAGCCCCGGCACGCGGCGCAGGGCCTGGTCCAGGGGCTCACCCGCGGCCAGGCCTTCGCTCCGGGCCAGACGGTTCACCAGCCAGAGGCAGGGGGTGCGCTGGGGGCCGGGGCTGAGAAAGGCCATGGGCCGGTCCCTGAGCCCGGGGTCCTGCAGCCAGGCCAGCTGAAACGGCATTTCCGGAACCCACATCGCCAGCACGCCCTGCCTCCCAGGGCTTAAATATGGAGTAAAAAAAGCGAAAATCAAACGGCAATTTTTTCCTCCAGGGGGAGTTGCAAATCCCCAGATGGTCGTGACAGTGTCACGACCATCTGGGGCTGCAGTTTGGACTTTTCGTCCG
>PLUC01000156.1:239-3096 GCA_003165415.1 Holophagaceae bacterium | reverse complement strand
TCGCCTCCATCCGGGGCAGCGTCGTTGAGATCAGGTTCGAGCAGCATCTGCCGCCGATCTACTCGTTGCTTCACGCTGGCGAAGAAGGTCGGATCGTCATCGAGGTCCTGGCCCAGAGCGATGCTCAGCNNAGAGCGATGCCCGGCACGTGCGCGGCATCGCCTTGACGCCCACCCAGGGCCTCGCCCGCGGCATGGCTGTGGAAGACACGGGGGGCCCGCTGCTGGCACCCGTCGGCATGGCGGTGCTTTCGCGCATGTTCGACGTGTTCGGCAACACCATCGACCGCCAGGGCCCGCTGGCGGGAATCCAATGGCGCTCGGTGCACCGGGCTCCGCCGCCGCTGATCCAGCGTTCCACCAAATCGGAGATTTTCGAAACGGGCATCAAGGTCATCGATGTGCTGGTGCCCCTGGAGCGGGGCGGCAAGGCCGGCCTGTTCGGGGGTGCCGGCGTGGGCAAGACCGTGCTGCTCACCGAAATGATCCACAACATGATCGGGCACCATGAGGGCGTCAGCATCTTCTGCGGAATCGGGGAACGGTGCCGGGAGGGCGAGGAACTGTACCGCGACATGAAAGAAGCCGGCGTGCTGCCGAACATGGTGATGCTCTTTGGCCAGATGAACGAGCCTCCGGGCAGCCGATTCCGGGTGGGCCACGCCGCGCTGACCATGGCCGAGTATTTCCGGGATGACCAGCACCGCGATGTGCTGCTGCTCATCGACAACATCTTCCGTTTCATCCAGGCCGGAATGGAGGTGTCCGGCCTGATGGGGCAGATGCCGTCGCGACTGGGCTATCAGCCCACCATGGGCACTGAACTGTCGGGACTGGAGGAGCGCATCGCCAACACCCTAACCGGCGCCATCACTTCCATCCAGGCGGTGTATGTGCCGGCGGACGATTTCACCGATCCGGCGGCGGTGCACACCTTTTCGCATCTCTCCGCCTCCATCGTGCTTTCCCGCAAGCGGGCCAGTGAAGGCCTGTTCCCCGCCATCGATCCGCTCCAGTCCCGTTCCAAGATGGCCACGCCGGGCATCGTCGGACAGCAGCATTATGCCCTGGCCCAGGAAATCCGGAGGACCCTCGCCCAGTACGGAGAACTCAAGGACATCATCGCCATGCNNGTGGTCGCCCGCGCCCGCCGGTTGGAGCGGTTCCTCACTCAGCCGTTTTTCACCACGGAACAGTTCACCGGCCTCAAAGGCAAGCAGGTCAGCCTCAAGGATTCGCTGGATGGTTGTGAGCGGATCCTGCGGGATGAATTCAAGGACTACCCGGAAAGCGCGCTCTACATGATCGGGGCGATCGATGAGGTGAAGGGAAAACCGAAACCGGCCGAACCCGCAGTCCCACCCGAGAAAGCGAAGGTCTGACATGCCGACCGACCTTATGACCCTCAAGGTCCTCCTGCCTTTCCAGGTCTTTGCCGAGAAGACCGGGGTTTCCCGCATCGTCGCCGAGACATGCGAGGGATCGTTCGGGCTCCTGCCGCACCGGCTCGATTGCGTGGCGGCGCTGGTGCCGGGCATTCTCACCTACCAGACCGCTGCGGGCGGTGAAGTCCTTATGGCCGTGGATGAAGGGGTCCTGGTCAAGACCGGCCTGGACGTGCTCGTTTCCGTGCGCCGGGCCAAGGTCGGAAGCGACCTTGCCCATTTGCGCGTCGAGTTGGAGCAGGAATTCCTGACCCTGGACGAGCAGGAGCAGAATGTTCGCTCGGTGACGGAGAAAATGGAAGCGGGACTGCTCCTGCGCTTCGCGACGGTGCAACATGAATAGGCGAGTGCCGGCCGCAAAAACCGGTCTGGCCTTCGCAGCCGTGATCGGCGCGAAAGCTGCGCGCAAACAGAAGGCCCGGCGCCACCCGGCTGCGGGGGTCTGGTTTGGTTTGGGCATGATGGGGATAGTCGGCTGGTCGGTTGCCGTCCCGACCCTGCTGGGAGCTGGGCTGGGCATATGGCTGGACCAACATCATCCAGGAAGGCATGCCTGGACCTTGGCGCTCCTGGTGGCGGGACTCGCCATCGGCTGCATGAACGCCTGGCATTGGGTCGCCAAGGAAGACCATGCCATGGGCGATGAACAGGAGGAAGGGGATGACTGATTGGATAACGCTTACCCTCGCCCTGGTTGCGGGGCTTCTGCTTGGCGCCATGTTCTTCGGCGCCCTTTGGTGGACGGTGCGCAGGGCGGTTTCCAGCCGAAATCCGGCGCTTTGGTTTTCCGGCAGCACGGTGGTGCGAACGGCCCTGGCCCTGGCTGGCTTCTACGAGGTGGGCAACCACCATTGGCAACGGCTGCTGATGTGCCTGTTCGGTTTTGTCGCTGCGCGCCTGATCCTGATCTGGTTGACCGGGCCGGTTGGGTCAACCCCGAAGCGCTCCACCCAGGGGGCCAGCCATGCGCCTTAGCCCCGACGACCTGATCTTCTGGCACCACGGCCTGGTCAAGCTCAATGGCACCATCGTATTCACCTGGGGGCTCATGGCGGTGCTGGCCGTGGGATCCAAGCTCATCACCCGCAACATGGGTACCGGTCTGAAACGAACCCCTTGGCAGAACTTGCTGGAAATGATCGTCACCAGCATCGAGAAGCAGATCCAGGAGGTCGGGCTGCCCCACCCGGAAAAGTACCTGGGTTTCCTGGGCACCCTGTTCCTGTTCGTCGCCTTGGCCGCCCTATGCACCGTCATCCCAGGTTATGACCCGCCAACGGCCTCGCTTTCCACCACGGCGGCCCTGGCCCTGTGCGTCTTCGGAGCCGTGCCGATGTTCGGCATCAAGGAGCGGGGCCTGGGGGGCTACCTCAAATCCTACATGCAACCGACGGTGATCATGCTGCCGTTCAA
>PLUC01000156.1:0-223 GCA_003165415.1 Holophagaceae bacterium | reverse complement strand
CTCACCGGCATGGTGCAGGCCTACATTTTCAGCATCCTGGCGGCGGTCTACATCGCGGCCGCCACCCGCAAATCCAAGCCCAAACCCAAACCGCAGCCGGAACCGGCGCCCACCCCTTGAAACCCTTCCCCAGACAAGCAAAGGACTCACCATGGACAACACGACCCTGATCGGAATGGCCTCGATCGTCACCGCCGGCATCACCACCGGCATCGGCTGCATG
>PLUC01000104.1:22324-28100 GCA_003165415.1 Holophagaceae bacterium | reverse complement strand
GTTAATGGAACGTCTTCAGGAACCGGAAGGCGAGCAGCAGCATCAGGAAGATCAAATAGAAGCGCAGGCAGTAGAGGGCTATCCGGGTCATGCGGGTCAGTTTCACTCTCGGCATGGTCGCACCTCAGGCCTTCACGCTGCTCTTCATGATGTCCACGTACTTGACCACCCCGTGGATGCGGTCTTCAGTGTCCACCACCGGCACCATCCGGAAATGATACTTGCTGAACAGCGCCGTCAGGTCCTCCCTGGCGTCGTCCGCCTCGGCGGTCACCACCGGGCTGACCATGATCG
Source organism: Holophagaceae bacterium (assembly GCA_003165415.1). Taxonomy (GTDB): domain Bacteria; phylum Acidobacteriota; class Holophagae; order Holophagales; family Holophagaceae; genus Mesoterricola. Next base: position 27,806 of record PLUC01000104.1, on the reverse strand, counting down.
CTTCCATGGTCACCGAGTCCTCCTCCAGCAGGATCTGGCGGGCGTCCACCACGCCCTGGACCGGGCCGTGGGCGGCGACGACGTAGAGGTAGGAGATGCCGTGGTAATCGAGCCCTGAAGCCCGGATCCGGGCCTTGGCCACCGCCACGGTGTCGTGGGGGGCGATGGTGAGGAACTCCTGGTCCATGAAGTCGGTGGCCTTGGCCTCCCTTTCCGAGAGCAGGCTGCGCACCCGGCCCTGGCGCGGCTCGGGCAGGAGCAGCAGCAGTTCGAGCTGATCCTCGTGGGGCAGCACGGTCAGGAGGTCCACCAGTTGCGGCGTGGACAAGCTGGCCAGGATGGTCATCGCCCGCTCCGCCCGCAGGTTGGCCATGATCTGGCGCTGGGCCCTGGGTTCCGCCTCCGTGAGGGCATCGGCCGCCTTGTCCGTCTCCAGGGCCGAGAACAGGGCGGTCTGCTCCTGGCCGGACAGTTCCTCCAGCACGTCGGCCAGGTCCTCCTTGGGCAGGTCCTGGAGCTGGGCCCGGGCCACCGACAGCTGGAGCGTCTCCGTGGTGGTGGCGTCCTCGATGGAGAGGGGCTGGACGAACTTCCAGGGAATCAGGTCGTCGTGGATGAGCGTCTCCAGCGGGGACAGGCGCCACTTGCGCAGGAAGCCGTTGAAGGAAGTGTCCACCGCCACCAGCCGCCACTGGCCGTCCACCAACTGCATGACTACATCGTTGACGGCCTCGATCTTGCGGTCGTCGATGTCCAGCACCGTGCGGCCCATCAGGTGTTTGTCCGCGAGGATCCACCCGGGCTGGTCCTTGAAGGGCGGGTAGTGCTCGCCCTGTTCCGGCGGCTTCACCACGATCCCGGCCAGGAACAGCTCCACCACCCGGTCCCAGGGGATGAACTCGTCGGGCTTGCCCCAGCCGTGGTAGAGGTAGACGCCCACCGCGCGGGGGGCATGCTCCTCCAGCGCGAACACGATGTCGCTGACCTTGCCCAGGCGCTTGCCGCCTCCGGCGACGTGGACCGGCTTCTTGAACAGCTTGGAGAAGTAGATGCTCCTCACAGTTGATTCATAAGCAACCCCAAGGGTATTCATGCCGCCCTCCCGAAGAGACGCTCAAGCAGACCGGGGAACAAGGTTGAGACCGCGAACAGCGAGGACATGGCCGACACGATGATGACGATGATCCAGTTGGCTATATTCTGCCAGCGCGTGCTGGTGTGTTCGCCCATGAATTGATCGTCATTCAGCAGCAGGATCAGGAACACCAGGGCCGAGGGCAGCAGGGTGACCGCCACCACCTGGACGAACAGGGTGATGGTCACCAGCGGGGCCCCGGGAATCAGCACCACGGCGCCGGAGGTGAGCAGCATCGCAAGGTAGACCACGTAGAACCACGGCGCGTCCTTGACCGTCTTGTTGAGGCTGTGGGCCCAGCCGAACACCTCGCCCACGGCCCAGCTGGACGACAGCGAGATGCACAGCGCGCCCAGGAATCCGGCGTCGAACAGGCCGATGGCGAACAGCTTGCGCGCCAGTTCCCCCTGGCCGTGGGGCAGCAGGGGCACCAGGGCCTCGGCGGTCTTGGCCGCGTCGTCCACCACGATGGGCGGGATGTGGTGGTGCAGGGCGGCGCCGGTGGCGATGATGATGAACACGGCCACGAGGCAGGTGAGCAGGGAGCCCACGAAGGTCTCGATCTGCCCGAACTTGATGTCCTTGATGTCGATGCCCTTGTCCACCACGGCGCTCTGCTGGAAGAAGATCATCCAGGGGGCGATGGTGGTGCCGATGTTGGCCAGGAGGATCATCAGCAGATCGCCGGACAGGCCGCCCGGGAGGTTCGGGACGAACAGGTTCCAGGCCACCGCGCCCCAGGGCGGCGCCGTGGGCGTGCGCATGGCCCAGAACGCCGCCGGAATGTACACCAGGTTGAAGAGGCAGAAGAACAGGGTCATCTTCTCGAAGGTCCAGTAGCGCCCGGTCACCACCACCAGGAACAGGATCAGGGTGACCCCCAGGAAGGTCACCACCGGCGGGACCCCGAACATCTGCGCCGCCGCGACCATCCCGATGTATTCGGTGATGAGGGTGAGCCAGTTGACGATGGCCAGGTCCGCCAGGGAGAACCAGCCCCAGAACTTGCCGAAGCCCTCGAAGATGGCCTCGGCGTGCCCGCGCTTGGTGACCGCCCCGAGCCGGACCGTCATCTCCTGGACGTAGTAGGCCATGGGCACCAGCGGGATGAACAGCCAGAGCAGGCTGAAGCCGTACTGGGACCCGGTGACGGCGTAGGTGGAGATGCCACCGGCGTCGTTGTCGGCGATCATCACGATCATCCCGGGGCCCAGGACCGCCAGGAACACCATGAGGTAGCGGCGCCACCGTTCCAGTTTGTGGATGGCCTTGCTGATCAGATACATGGGAATCCCAGCGGGCGGGCAGAAACGAACCCAGCCCCGGCGGGGCTGGGCAATCGGGACCGTTTCCAAAGGCGAATTGATTGACCCCGTCAGTGTGAGCGATCATTCAGGTTATGTCCAGGAGACCCAGGCCTTGACTCCCGGCCCCCGCATTCTAGAATGAGATGCGTTCCCCCCAGGCTCTCGTTCACTGGACACCGGATTCATCCCGCGGCCACCCCTCCCCCCCGTTCCGATCTCCGGAAGGCCCATGTGATCGAAGGGCTTTCTTTTTTTTTGCACAAGGAGCACCACCATGCGTGACAAGGTCAGCGCCTTTGCCCATTTCTCCAGGCCTGTGTTCGCGGCGATGATCCTGGCGGCCGGACCGGGAGCGGTCCTTCATGCCCAGAAAGTCATCCGCATGATTCCCGGCGGGGACTTGAAGATCCTCGACCCGATCCAGAATCCATCCTACATCACCCGCAACCATGGCTACATGATCTACGACACCCTGTTCGCCGTGGATTCCAAGGGCCGCTACAAGCCCCAGATGGTGGACACCTACTCGGTATCCAAGGACAAGAAGACCTATACCTTCACCTTGCGCCAGGGCCTGAAGTGGTCCGACGGCGCTCCGGTCCAGGCCAGCGACTGCGTGGCCTCCATCAAGCGCTGGTGGGCGAAGGACGTCACCGGCCACTTCCTCGCCGCCGAGGCCGCCTCGCTCACGGCCAAGGACCCCAAGACCTTCACCCTGGTCCTGAAGGAACCCTTCGGCCTGGTCATCGAGGCCCTGGGCAAGCCGTCGTCGAATGTGCCGTTCATGATGCCGGAGCGGGTAGCGAACACCGATCCCAACCAGCAGATCACCGACACCACCGGATCGGGCCCGTTCATCTTCAAGAAGGACGAGTGGGTGCCCGGCAACAAGGTGGTCTACGTGAAGAACCCCAACTACCTGCCGCGCAAGGAGCCCGCGGACGGCCTGGCCGGCGGCAAGGTGGTGAAGGTGGACCGGGTGGAGTGGATCTACATCCCGGACCAGAACACGGCGCTGGCCGCCTTCAACAACGGCGAGATGGACGTCTTCGAACTGCCCCAGGCCGACTTCATCAACTCCCTGGAAAAGAACCCCAACGTGAAACTGGCCAAGGACAAACTGGGCTGCCAGGGCTGGCTGCGCCCCAACAGCCTCTGGCCGCCGTTCAACAATCCCAAGGCCCGGCAGGCGCTGCTCTACATGGTGAACCAGGAGGAGTATCTGGCCGCCGCCGGCTTCCCCGAGAAATACCGGGTGAAGAACTGCGCCGCCTACTTCATGGCCGGCAGCGTCAACGCCACCGACGCCGGCGGCGAGGCCGTGACCGGCGGTCAGAACCTGGCCAAGGCCCGGCAGCTGCTCAAGGAGGCCGGCTACAAGGGCGAGAAGGTCGTGGTCCTGGTGCCCAGCGATCCGCCGGTGCAGGCGGCCGCCGCCATGGTGACGGTGCAGAACCTGAGGAAGATCGGCGTGAACGTCGACGCGCAGGCCATGGACTGGAGCACCCTGCTGGGCCGGCGCGCCAAGAAGGACTCCCCCGACCACGGCGGCTGGAGCATCTTCCACACCTATTCCGTGGGTTTCGATGTCATGTCCCCGGTGGTCAATTCCTACATGGGGGGAACCGGCGACGCGGGACCGGCGGGCTGGCCCACCGACCCGAAGATGGAGGCCCTGCGCATGGCGTGGGCCAAGGAAGGCAACCTGACCAAGCGCAAGGCCATCACCGAGCAGATCCAGCGGCGCGCCTATGAGATGGTGCCCTATGTGAACTTCGGCCAGTTCTACCAGCCCATGGCCTACCGGGCGAACCTCAAGGGCTTGATCAATATCGGCATTCCGGTCATGTGGAACGTGGACAAGTAGCCGAGCGCCGCCCATGAAATACCTCCTCAAGCGCCTGCTCGCGCTGATCCCGGTGCTGGCGGTGGTCGCCGTCATCGTGTTCCTGCTGCTGCACCTGGGGTCCACCGATCCGGCGGTGCTCATCGCCGGCGACAACGCCAGCGCGGACGACATCCTGCAGATCCGGCAGAAGCTCGGGCTGGACCGCCCGCTGCTGGAGCAGTTCTTCAGCTGGGTCTGGCGCATCCTGCACGGCGACATGGGCGTCTCGGTCTTCACCGGCCTGCCGGTGACGACCATGATCCGGCAGCGCCTGGAGCCGACCTTCTGGCTCACCCTGTCGACGATGCTGTTCGCCGTGGTCCTGGCGGTGCCCATGGGCATCGTCGCCGCGTGGCGGGCCGGCACCTGGATCGACCGGGCCATCATGGCCCTGGCGGTCCTGGCGTTCTCCCTGCCGGTGTTCCTCATCGGCTACTTCCTCATCTTCGGCTTCTCCATCAAGTGGGCGCTGCTGCCGGTGCAGGGCTTCCGCAGCATCTCCGAGGGCTTCGGTCCCTTCATCCGCCACCTGATCCTGCCCACCCTGAGCGGCGGCCTAGTATACATGGCGCTGATCGCGCGCATGACCCGCGCCACCATGCTCGAAGTCCTGGAAGAGGACTACATCCGCACCGCCCGCGCCAANNGCCTGGGCGTCGCCCTGCTGCTGGGGGGGGTGATCGTCACCGAGAGCGTCTTCGCCATCCCCGGCATCGGCAGGCTCACGGTGGATTCCATCCTGCGCCGGGACTACCCGGTGATCCAGGGCATCGTCCTGGTGACCTCGGCGGTGTATGTGCTCATCAACTTGGCCGTCGACCTGCTCTACACCGTTTTCGATCCCCGTATCCGCTACTGAGGACAGCCCATGCCCGTGACGCTCGCCCACCTTGAGCTTCGCCTCGAGTCCTCCAGCCGGCGGCCGTGGCTGGGGTTCGCGCGCCGGCACCCGCTCCTGGTGGCCGGCTCGGCGCTGCTGCTGCTCATGGCGGTNNGCACCGACGCCCTGGGCCGTGACGTCTTCTCCCGGACGCTGTGGGGCGGCCGGGTCTCCCTGCTGGTGGGCATCAGCGTCGCCCTGCTGGCCACCGGCGCGGGGGTGCTCATCGGCATGGTCGCCGGCTTCTTCCGCCTGGCCGACACCCTGATCAT
>PLUC01000104.1:0-22217 GCA_003165415.1 Holophagaceae bacterium | reverse complement strand
GCCACCTTCATCTGCGCTTCGGCGGTGATCTTCGAGGCCTACCTGAGCTTCCTGGGCGCCGGCACCCCGCCGGAGATCCCCAGCTGGGGCAACATGATCGCCGAGGGGCGCGCCGTGGTGNNACCTCCTCGGCGACGGATTGCGCGACAAGCTCGATCCGCGCATCGCGCGCCGCCTGTAGAGAGGCCCCCATGACCCTGCCGCTGGACAACCCTTCCGCCCCCGCCCCGGTGCTGGAAATCGACGACCTGAAAGTCTATTTCGCCAACCGCGACGGCATCTTCCGGGCCGTGGACGGGGTCTCCTTCTCCCTGGACCCGGGGGAGACCCTGGGCATCGTCGGCGAATCCGGCTGCGGCAAGAGCGTCACCGCCATGTCGGTGCTGCGCCTGATCCCGTCGCCGCCCTCGGTGGTGGCCGGCGGCGCCATCCGCTACCGGGGCACCGACCTGCTCAAGGTCAGCGAGCGGCGCATGCGCGAGATCCGCGGCAACGAGATCTCGATGATCTTCCAGGACCCCATGACCTCCCTCAACCCGGTGCTCACCATCGGCGAGCAGATCGCGGAGACGATCATCCTGCACCAGAAGCTGGGCCGGCGGGCCGCCTGGGAACGTTCCGTGGAGATGCTGCAGCTGGTCAACATCCCCGAGCCGCGCCGGCGTGCCGGGGAATACCCGCACCAGTTCTCCGGAGGGATGCGCCAGCGGGCCATGATCGCCCTGGCGCTGGCCTGCCATCCCAACGTGCTGATCGCCGACGAGCCCTCCACCGCGCTGGACGTGACCATCCAGGCCCAGATCCTCGATCTGATGCTGAAGCTCAAGGAGGAGTTCGGCACCGCGATCATCATGATCACCCATGATCTCGGGGTCGTGGCGGAAACCTGCGCGCGGGTGCTGGTGATGTACGCGGGACGCAAGGTCGAGGAGGCCCCGGTGGCCGAGCTGTTCAGCTCGCCGCTGCACCCCTACACCCATGGGCTGCTGGCCTCCATCCCCAGGCTCGACCTGGGCGGAGCCCCGCAGGTCGGGCGGCAGCGGCTGACCGAGATCCCGGGGATGGTGCCTTCGCTCCATGACCGGGTGGGCGGCTGCAGCTTCGCGCCGCGCTGCCCGAGGGCCACGGCCCAGTGCCGGGAAGCGGCGCCGCCCCTGGAGCCGCATGGCGGCGGGCGCATGGTGGCATGCTGGAAACCGGGGGCGGACGCGTGAACACCGATGCAGGCATTCCCTTGCTGGAAGTGCGGGGCCTCAAGAAGCACTACCCCGTGCCGGGCGGCTGGTTCGGCGGGCCGGGCCGGCAGGTGCGCGCCCTGGACGGGATCTCCTTCAAGCTCCAGCGCGGCAGCACCCTGGGCATCGTGGGCGAATCGGGCTGCGGCAAATCCACCGCGGCCAAGACCATCATGCGGCTCATCGAACCCACCGGCGGCCAGATCCTCATCGACGGCCTGGACATCACGGCCATGTCCCGGGCGGCTTTCCGCCCGCACCGCAAGGATGTCCAGATCGTCTTCCAGGATCCCTACGCCTCGCTCAATCCGCGCATGAGCGCCGGCGCCATCGTGGCCGAGCCCCTGCGCAATTTCGGCGCCGGCAGGGTGGAGCGCGAGCAGCGCGTGCGCCAATTGTTCGACCGGGTCGGCCTGCACCGGGAATCCCTGGGCAAGTACCCCCACGAGTTCTCCGGCGGCCAGCGCCAGCGGCTGGGCATCGCCCGGGCCCTGGCGCTCAATCCCCGGCTCATCGTCTGCGACGAGCCGGTGTCCGCCCTGGACGTCTCCATCCAGGCCCAGGTCATCAACCTGCTCATGGACCTGCAGGACGAACTGGGGATCTCCTACCTGTTCGTGGCCCACGACCTCGCTGTGGTCCAGCACATCTGCGACCGGGTCGCCGTCATGTACCTGGGACGCATCGTGGAGATCGGCGATCGCGGCACCCTGTTCGCCTCCCCGCGCCACCCCTACACCCAGGCCCTGCTGGCGGCGGTGCCGGTGCCGGATCCCGGAAACCCCAGGCGGCACATCCTTCTCGGCGGCGATGTGCCGAGCCCCATGGCGCCCCCGTCCGGATGCCACTTCCACACCCGGTGCCCGTTCGCCATGGAACGCTGCCGGCTGGAAGCGCCGCTGCTGCGCCCCGCCGGCAACGGCTCCGAGGTGGCCTGCCACCTGGACTTCCCCTGATCAGGCCGACCGGACCGCCTCCAGCCGGGCCAGCCACGGCGCCCGCTCCGCATCGGACACGAAGCTGGCCAGCAGGCTGTTCCGGGCCAGGGTCGCCAGTTCGGCGCGGGTGAGGTCCAGGGCCCGGGCGGCCTCCAGGAAGTTCTGGCCGATGTAGCCGCCGAAATAGGCGGGGTCGTCCGAATTGACCGTGACGCAGAGGCCCAGGTCCAGCATCCGCTTGAGGTTGTGCTGGGCCATGGCGGGGAACACCCGGAGCTTGACGTTGGACAGCGGGCAGACCGTGAGCGGCACCTGTTCCCGCACCAGCCGCCGCACCAGCGCGGGATCCTCCAGGGACCGCACGCCGTGGTCGATGCGCTCGACCTTCAGGAGATCCAGGGCGTCCGTGACGTTGGCGGCGGGCCCTTCCTCGCCGGCGTGGGCCACCCGGCGCAGGCCCAGCTCCCGGGCGAGAGCGAAGACCCGCTGGAACTCCGCCGGGGGGTGCCCCCGCTCCGAGGAATCCAGGCCCACCCCGTGGATCCGCGCCAGGTGGGGCCTGGCCTGTTCCAGGGTGGCGAAGGCGTCCGCTTCGGGCAGGTGGCGCAGGAAGCACATGATCAGCCGGGAACTGAGCCCCAGCTCGGCCTGGGCCTCCCGGGCGGCCCGTTCCAGCCCGTCCAGCACGGTCTCGAAGGCGACGCCGCGGGCGGTGTGGGTCTGCGGATCGAAGAACAGCTCCGCGTGCACCACCCCGTCGGCCTGGGCCCGGCGGAAATAGGCCATGGCCAGGTCGTGGAAATCCGCCTCCCGCACCAGCGCCGCGGCGCCGGCGTAGTAGATGTCCAGGAAGGACTGCAGGTCGGTGAAGGCGTACGCCACCCGGGTCGCCTCGACGCTGGCGTAGGGCAGCACCACGCCGTTGCGCCGGGCCAGTTCGAACATCATTTCAGGTTCGAGCGAGCCCTCGATGTGCAAGTGCAGTTCCGCCTTGGGCAGGCGTCGAATGTACTCCATCAATTCCATGACCTGATCCTTCCCGTGAGTAGGATCATTCTGCCATTCCCGGCCTTGGCATGTCCTTGCGATCTTCGAATCACGGCCGGCTTCTCCGTGGGCTGCGGCTTTGCCCGGGCAAGAGGCGCATCAGCCCGACGATGAGCACGATGGTCACCAGGTAGGCGGCGAGCATCGGGCTACTCCGAAACCAGGACGCCCTGCGCCGTGTCCTGGTGGAATTCGCCCATGAACGCGTAGCGTCCCGGTCCCAGCGGCCTCACCCGGATCATCGCCTTGGCTCCTCCGGAAATGACCTTCTCGATGGCCAGTTGCAGCATCTCGAACTCCTCAGGCGTACTGTCCAGGTTGGTCACGGCCAGGAAGGTCGGCTTGCCCCATGGATCGCCCAATCGCCATTGAGACCAGCCTGGAACGGCCCTATCCCCGGTTGGTGGATCCATGCAAAGCCAGTTCGGCAATGGCTGTCCACGCCTTGCGGCTCCCTGGAATGGTCGGGGAGGCCCGGTGAGTGAAGTTACGGTGGAATCCCGCATCGACGACGTCAGGATTCCTCCAGTCCTTGAGGCCGTCGCCACCCTCTGGGGGCGGATACCAGCTCAATTCGCATGTGGCGGCGGCCATGGCCATTGGCCGCCGAGGATTGGAATTCGGGGAGCGCCTCTCAGCCAGGTCCGCCTCGCCGCTGCTCGGAGAGTCCTTGGCAGCAAGGCTTCGAGAGATTGCAAAAGGCCGAAAGCCCGGCGAGCACGTCTGGAAGCTCTGGAAGGCGTTGACTCCATGGCTGAGGTCGGATATGCGCAAGCGTCGAAGGCCTCGGTCGGTGCAGAGCGGCGGCGCAAGCCATCCTGGGGGGGTTTGCCTCCGCCTGTGACAGCCCCCTCATTCGGGCGCTTCGGTGTCCGGACACCAGCCGTTCTCGCTGTTTGGACGGCGGCCCCAGTGACGGGGCAGACGAAGGGCCAAATCGATCAGTATCTTTGTTGATCAATTGTAGGCTATTCCGAAACGGTCAGAAGCTGTAGGTGAAACCGATGCCCAGTCCCCGGTAATCGTTGCTGGCAACCAGAGGACTGTTGCGGACGCCGCCCAGCAAAATTTCCCCGTTGACACTTACCGTCCAGACCCACCTGGGCTTGGGCCGGTAGTTGAGGCTGATGAGGCCCCCCAGGTCGCGCATCCCGGCGGGGGCGGTGTAGGGCCCGATCTGGGCGGCCGTGAAGGACGCATCCCCGGCGGCCACCAGGGCGGCCCGGTTCGCCGCCTGGGCGGGAGTGATGCCGAAGTCATAGTTCATGGCCTTGGCGTCCGCATAGGTCCCGTGGAGGCCCAGGTCGAGGCTCCAGCGGGGAACCACGGGGATCGTCCGGCCCAGGGTCAGGGTGGCGCGGTTGCCCGAATCATCCAGCATGCCGTGGGCAACGGTGAAGCCCGCGCGATAGTCCTGGTAGCGGTAGTGCAGGCCCGTCCCGGCGAAGAGGTCCGCCCTCCGGTCGCCCATGCCGGCCAGGAGCGGGGAGCGGCTTTCGGGCCGGCTGTCCCCGATGCCCACCCCCAGGTCCCAGGTGAAGCCTCCCTCCCTCACCAGGTGCACCCCGGCCCCGTAGCCCACGCCCACGCGGCTGGGTCCCACGTAGAACCGCCGGTCGTATTCCGCCATGAAGAGCAGAAGCGAGGTACGCTCCAGCATTCCACGTAAATGCACAGATCCTTCGGGAAAGGGGAAGCATCTTTGGGTACACTCATCGAGTGCGGTGAAAATCTCAAGTCAGACCTGGGTGGCGGCGAAAGGATGGCGGACGTTGGCCAAATTACTGGAGATCAGGAATCTGAAGACCCAGTTCGGCCCCAGCGGGAACCTCGTCACCGCCGTCGACGCCATCGACCTGCACGTGGACCAGGGCGAGATCCTCTGCCTGGTGGGTGAATCCGGGTGCGGCAAGAGCGTGACGGCCCTTTCGGTGATGCGGCTGATCCAGGCGGATACCGGGCGCTACGCCAGCGGCCAGATCCTGTTCCAGGGCGAGGACCTCCTGCGCAAGACCGAGCGGGAGATGCGGGCCATCCGCGGCCGCTCCATCGCCATGGTCTACCAGGAACCCATGAGCGCCATCAACCCGCTGTTCACCGTCGGCAGTCAGATCGCCGAAGCGATCCGGGCGCACAAGCCGGTGTCCCGCCGGCAGGCCATGGACCAGGCGGAGCGCCTGCTCGGCCTGGTGGGCATTCCCGATGCCGCCCGGCGCCTGCAGGCCTACCCCCACGAGCTCTCCGGCGGCATGTGCCAGCGGGCCATGATCGCCATGGCCCTGTGCTGCGAACCCAGCCTGCTGATCGCCGACGAGCCCACCACCGCCCTGGACGTGACCATCCANNGGCAAGGTGGTGGAGGAGGGCAAGGTGGCCGACGTGTTCGCCGCGCCCTTGCATCCCTACACCCTCGGCCTGCTGGCCTGCATCCCCCGCCCCGGCACGGCCGGCAAGCTGCCAACCATCGAAGGCATGGTGCCCCATCCCGGCCACCTGCCGGAAGGCTGCCATTTCCACACCCGCTGCCCCTTCGCCCAGGCCCGCTGCCGGCAGTCGGAGCCGCCCCTGGAGGCGCTAGGCGGGCAGAAGGTGGCGTGTTTCGTGGCCGTTGACCGGAAGCGGGAGGCTTGACCCATGGACCCCCTGCTCTGGGTGCGCGACCTCAAGAAACATTTCCCGATCCGCGACGGCTGGCGGCGGCAGCGGACCGTCTATGCGGTGGACGGGGTCTCCTTCCACGTGGCCCCGGGCGAGACCTTCGGCCTGGTGGGCGAATCCGGATGCGGCAAGACCACCATCGGGCGCCTGGTGCTCCGGCTCATCGAGCCGACCGCGGGGCAGATCCGCTTCGACGGCCGGGATGTGCTGGCCCTGGACAAGGCCCGGCTCAAGGCCATNNAGATGGTGTTCCAGAACCCCTACGCCTCCCTGAACCCGCGCCTCACCGCGGGCGGCAACATCGCCGAATCCCTCATCATCCATGGCCTGGGCGAGCCCAGGCAGCACCGCGACATGGTGCAGGAGATGCTGNNGCGCCAGCGCATCGGCATCGCCCGGACCCTGATCCTCAGGCCCAAGCTGATCGTCTGCGACGAGCCGGTCTCGGCCCTGGACGTGTCGGTCCAGGCCCAGATCCTCAACCTGCTGCAGGACCTGAAGGCACAGTTCGGCTTCGCCTACATCCTGATCGCCCACGGCCTGCAGGTGGTGGAGCACATGTCGGACCGGATCGGCGTCATGTACCTGGGCAAGCTGGTGGAGGTCGCCCCGGCCCGGCAGCTCTTCGTTTCGCCAAAGCATCCCTACACCGAGGCGCTGGTATCGGCCATCCCCCAGCCCGTTCCCGGCGCGGCGCGGCGGCGGATCCTGCTGGAGGGGGACGTTCCCAGCCCCTCCGACCCGCCCTCCGGGTGCCGGTTCCATACCCGGTGCCGCTACGCCACCGAGTTGTGCCGCAAGGTGGAGCCCGTGCTGGAAAACGGGGTGGCCTGCCATTTTCCCCTCTAGGAGGCTGTCCATGGGCGCATTGAGGAATCTCGCGGCCAACCTGGCGGGCGCCAGGGTGCCGGAGGCGGCGCTGCGCCAGGCCCGCCTGTGCCTGCTGGACACCCTCGGCTGCGGGCTGTACGGCAGCACCCTGCCGGAGGGCCGGCGGCTGGTGGAAGCCCTGGGCGGCCTGGGGGCAGGCGGCGCGCCAGCCTGGGGCGGCGGCCCGGTCCTGGGCAGGGGCGAGTGCGCCCTGGCCTGCGGCGCGCTGGCCCACCTGCGCGAACTGGACGATGTGCACTACTCCATCACCCACCCGGGCGCGGTGGTCATCCCCGCGGTGCACGCCATGGCCCATGGGCGGCAGCGCACCCTTGGCGAGCTGCTGACGGCCATCGTCTGCGGCTACGAGGCCATGGTGCGGATCTCCAAGGCCTCCGGCTACCTGGCCCACCGCCAGAAGGGCTGGCACGCCACCGGCACCATGGGGCCGTTCGGGGCCGCCGCGGCCTGCGGGAAGCTGCTGGGGCTGGACGAGCGGGGCATGGTGGCCGCCCTGGGTCTGGCCGGCAGCCGCACCGGGGGGACCTGGGCGTTCAAGGCCGACGGCTCCATGAGCAAGCGCCTCCATCCCGGCCTGGCGGCCCGGGACGGCCTCACCGCCGCCCAGCTGGCCGCGGCCGGCTGGACCGGGCCGGAATACGTCCTGGAGGCCGAGGACGGGGGCCTGTTCCGGGTGTCCTGCGAGGACTGGGACCTGGCCGAGCTGGACCGGGACTGGGGCGAGGTCTGGGCGATCACGGAGATCGAGTTCAAGTGGTATGCGGCCTGCAAGTCGGTGCACGCCCCGCTGGAGGCGGCGGCGAACATCCGGGCCCGGAAGACCGGGGCCATCGCCGAAGTCCGCGTGGGGATCAACAGCTCGGCCATGGCCATGGCCGGGGGCATGTACCGGCGCGACTCGGTGGCCTCGGCCCAGCTGAGCATCCCGTATGGGGTCGCCCTGGGCCTGTGCGGGCGGGCCGGGCAGGCCCCGGACTTCGAGGCCGGCGCCATCGCCGACGAGGACCTGTTCCAGCTGGCCCGGAAGGTGAAGACCGCCGTCGCGCCGGAGATGGAGGCGATCCGCCTGGCCCAGCACAAGAGCGCCGCCCGGGTGGAGGTGCTGTACCAGGACGGTTCCCGGGAGGTGGAGGAAATCCACGATGCCAAGGGGCACCAGGGCAATCCCCTGGACCAGCGGGCCGTGGTGGACAAGTTCCTGGGCCTGGCGTCCGGCTTCCGGGTCGAGGCCATCCGCGGGCTGATCCTGGATGGCGACGCCGGCCGCAGCGCCGACGACCTTTTCCAGCTTTTGTGAAGGGAAACCCCATGGAAACCAGCCAGGGCGGATTTTTCGAACGTACCCAGGGGCACATGCATCCGGTGGTCATCGCCGATTACGGCAAACGCCGGATGGACCACCTGGGGGCCTCCTCGGGCTACCTGCTGAAGGTGATGGCCGCCCACGCGGTCATGCTGGCCCAGTGCGCCATCATCCCCCGCCCCGCCGCGGCGGCCCTGGCCCGGACCCTGGCGCGCTGGGCGGCCGAGGGCGGCATCGCCCAGGAGCGCCTGGACCCGGCCCTGGAGGACCTCTACATCAACATGGAGCACCTGCTGGCCGAGGAACTGGGCCCTGAGGTGAGCGGACACCTGCCGGTGGCCCGCAGCCGCAACGACGTGGAGGCCGCCATGTGGCGCATCGAGGCCCGGGAAAAGCTGGCCGCCCTGGCCGATGAGCTGCTGCGGCACGTGGCGGTCCTCGGCGCCCGGGCTGCGGCCACGGCCGACGCGGTGATGCCCGCCTACACCTACGACCAGCAGGCCCAGCCGGCCACCCTGGGGTTCACCCTGTCGGCCTATTCCGCCGCCCTGCTGCGGGACGCGGAACGGGTGCTGGACTGCGTCCGGCGCCTGGACCACTGTCCCCTGGGCGCCGCCGCCGCCACGGGCACCGGCTACCCCATCGACCGGGCCCTGACGGCCCGGCTGCTGGGCTTCGCCGGCGTGCTGGACCATGCCGGCGACTGCGTCTCGGCGGCCGACTATATGCTGGAGGGGACCGGCGCGGCGGTGCTGGCCCTGAACACCCTGGCCCGGCTGGCGGAGGACGTGATCAAGTGGTGCCTCAACGAGACCGGCTTCGCCGATCTGCCCGACAGCCTCATCGATTCCAGCTCGATCATGCCGCAGAAGCGCAACCCGGTCATCGTCGCGGCGGTGCGGGCCAACGCCCGGCTGATGATCGGCCGCTACGCCGGCATGCTCGCCGCCTGCACGGTGCCCTACGAGGCCAGCCGGGACGTGACCATCGTCTGGGAGGAGACCACCGACTGCCTGTCGGTGGCCGCCGGCATGTGCCGCATCTCCCAGGCCTACCTGGCGGAGATGACCTTCCACCTGGAGGCCATGGAACAGTCATTGGCGCGCGGCTTCACCAACACCACCGAGATCGCCGACACCCTGGTGCGGGAAGGGGGCCTGCCGTTCCGGCACGCCCACCAGATCGTCGGCGGCGCCGTGGCCGATCTGTTCGCCCAGGGCAAGGGGCCGGAAGCCATGACCTATGAACTGCTCAATCAGTGGAGCCACACCGTGTGCGGCGCCGGCCTGCCCATCGCCCCCGCGACCCTGGCCGCGGCGGCCGAAAACCGCAACAGCGTCACCCGGCGCCATTCCTTCGGCGGCACCGCACCCGCCGAAGTGCGGCGCATGGTGAAAGTCCAGGATGAGCGAAGACGTGAGTTGGGGTTAACCTTGGAATCATTTCGAAACCGATGGTCGGAAGCGGACAGAGCATTGCAGGATGCCTGCGCAGCCTTGTAGAGGACCTTTCACCATTCACCAACGGAGGGAACCGTCATGGACAAGAAACCCTGGTTTAAGACGCCGCTGCGTCTTCTGCTGATCGTCGTGGTGGCGCTGCTGGCGGGCCAGCGCGCCTTCGCCGCCGGCTACAAGGATCTGGTAGTGGGCACCGGCACCGACGCCTCCACCCTCGACCCGCACCTCTGCACCGACTCCGCCACGGAAGTCATCAACAAGAACATCTACAACAACCTGGTGCGGTTCGACACCAACATGAAGCTCGTGCCCGATCTGGCCACCGAGTGGAAGCTGGCCAAGGACGGGCTCACCTGGTCCTTCAAGCTGCGGCGGGGCGTGACCTTCCAGGACGGCACCCCGTTCAACGCCGCCGCCGTGAAGTTCAACATCGAGCGGGTGCTGGATCCCAGGACCGCCTCCGCCCGCCGTTCGGTGCTGGCCATGGTCAAATCGGTGGAGGTGGTGGACGACACCGATGTGAAGATCGTCACCAGCTACCCCTGCGGCTCCTTCCTGTTCCAGATGGCCCATCCGGTGGCGGCCATGGTCAGCCCGGCCGCCGTGGCCAAGTGGGGCAACCAGAAGTTCGGCCTGAACCCCTGCGGCACCGGCCCCTTCAAACTGGTGCGCTGGGACTCCGGGGAAAAGCTGGAGTTCGCCCCGTTCGAGCACTACTTCGAGGGCGCCCCCAAGCTCAAGTCGTTGACCTACAAGATCATTCCTGAGGATTCCACCCGGGCCCTGCTGCTGGAGTCCGGCCGCATCGACGTGGCGTTCCGCCTGCCGGTGACCGAGATCCAGCGCCTTACTGCGGACCGGACCCTGGGCATCATCACGACCCCGACCATCATGACGATGTACGTGGCCCTCAACAACCAGAAGGGCCCCTTCAAGGATCCCCGGGTGCGCCAGGCGCTCAACTACGCCGTGAACAAGGCCAGCATCGTCAAGGACGTGGTGGACGGCTACGCCACCGTGGCGGATTCCGTCATCCCCCCCGGCGTGTGGGGCTACGCCAAGATCGGCGCCTATCCGTTCGACCCGGCCAAGGCCAGGAAGCTGCTGGCCCAGGCCGGCTACCCCAACGGCTTCGAGTTCACCCTGTGGACCCCGGTGGGCCGCTACCTCATGGACAAGCAGATGGCCGAGGCGATCCAGGCCCAGATGGCGGCCGTGGGTGTGAAGATGAAGATCCAGACCTGGGATTTCCAGGCCCTGATGTCCGAAGTGAAGAAGGGCCAGTTTGATTCGGTCCTGCTGGGCTGGAGCGCCTCCAGCGCCGACGCCGACCAGGCCATGTACCCGGTGTTCGAATCCACCCAGTGGCCGCCCAATTCCAACCGGGCCCTGTACAAGAACGCCATGGTCGACAAGCTGCTCAACGGCGCCAGGAAGGAGACCAACCCCATCAAGCGGGCCCAGATGTACAAGGACGCCCAGAAGCAGATCATGGCCGACGCCCCCTGGATCACCCTGTGCTATCCCAAGCAGAGCGTCGCCTTCCGCTACAACATCGGCGGGATCGAAGTGCTGCCCACGGAGCACGTGCTGTTCGCCCGCACCACGAAGCGTTAGACCGTCTAGATGTACATCCTGAAGAAACTGGCCCTGACCATCCTGGTGCTGATCGGGGCGGCCACCTGTTCGTTCCTGCTGCTGCGCATGCTCCCGGGCGACCCGGCCGAGGCCCTGGCGGGCCCACAGGCCGCCCTGGAGGATGTGGAGACGGTCCGCAAGTCCCTGGACCTGGACAAGCCGGCGGCGCGGCAGTACCTGACCTACATGACCAGCATGGCCAGGGGCGATCTGGGCTACTCCTACCGCTCGCACCGGCTGGTGGTGGACGAGATCAAGGCGCGCTGGCCGGCCACTCTGAAGCTCTCCCTCGCCAGCATGCTGGTAGCCATCTTCTGCGGCGTGCCCCTGGGCATCCACGCGGCCCAGAAGCGGGGCCGGCTGGCCGACACGGTGTCCATGGTGGTGTCCTTCGTGGGGGTCTCCATGCCGTCGTTCTGGCTGGGGATGATTCTCATCGTCTGCTTTTCCGTGAAGTTCCAGCTGCTCCCGTTTTCGGGCGATGATGAGCTGCTGAACTACGTCTTGCCCAGCCTCACCCTGGGGCTGGGCGTGGCGGCCAACATCGCCCGCATGACCCGGGCCAGCATGCTGGAGACCCTGGGCCAGGACTACGTGCGCACCGCCCGGGGCAAGGGGCTGTCCGAGTTCCGGGTGGTGAAGCTCCACGCCCTGCGCAACGCCGCCGTTCCCATCGTCACCATCATCGGCCTGCAACTGGGGGCCCTGCTGGGCGGCCAGGTGGTCACGGAGACGCTGTTCGTATGGCCCGGACTGGGCCGGATGATCGTGGATTCCCTCAATGCCCGGGACTACATGGTGGTCCAGGGCGGCATCCTGGTGCTGGCGGCCACCTTCGCGATCCTCAACCTGCTCACCGATCTGTTGTGCAAAGCCCTGGATCCCCGGATCCGGCTGTAGGAGGGACAGTCATGGGCTCCATCCGCCAGTTCTTCAGAAACCCTTCCGCCGTCGCCGGCCTGGCCATCCTGGTGGCGATCACCCTGGCCTGCCTGTGCTCCTCCTGGATCGTCCCCTACTCGCCCTACGACCAGAACCTGCAGGAAAAACTGCTGCAGCCCAGCGTCCTTCACTTCATGGGCACCGACGAGTTCGGCCGGGACGTCTTCGTGCGCATCCTGGTGGGCGCCAAGTACTCGCTCACATCCGGGTTCGTTTCGGTGCTGCTGAGCCTGGCGGGCGGACTGCTCATCGGCATCCCGGCCGGCTATGTGGGCGGCGCCCTGGACAAGGGCCTGATGGTGGTGTGCGACATCATGCTGGCGTTCCCGGGCATCCTGATGGCCATGGCCCTGGCGATGGTGATCGGCCCGGGCATCTACACCCCGATGATCACCGTGGGCATCAGCTCGATCCCGGTCTTCGCCCGGCTGATCCGGGCCCAGTTCCTGACCCTGCGCGAGGCCCCGTTCGTGGAGGCCATGCGGGCGGCGGGGGCCGGCGACCTGCGCATCGCCCTGAAGCACATCCTGCCCAACGCCCTGGGCCCCATCCTGGTGCAGTCCACCCTGCGCATGGGCGTCGCCATCGTCACCGCGGCCACCTTGAGCTTCCTGGGCCTGGGCGCCCAGCCGCCGGCGCCCGAGTGGGGCACCATGCTCAATTCCGCCCGGACCTACTTCATGACTAGCGCCTACCTGGCGATGTTCCCGGGCCTGGCCATCACGGTTTCGGTGATCGCCATCAATCTGGTGGGCGACGCCCTGCGCGACCACCTGGACCCGAAGCTCAGGGAAAGATAGTTAGCGCTGGAGCATGCGGTAGAGCGTGCTGCGGTGCAGGCCAAGGGACCGGGCGGCGGCGCTCATGTTGCCTCCATGGGCGGCGATGGCTTGGTCGACTGCATGTCGTGTGATGACCCTCAAGGGCTCCTGCGCGTCGTTCTGATCGGTCGAGTCCATGGCACGGGGTTCACCGGGGCCGCTGGGGTGCGCGGGGCAGGGCTGGTCCGGGAGGGGGCGGGACTGACGGATCTCGGGGGGCAGGTCGGCCAGCTGGATGCACGCGCCGTCGTCGGCCAGCGCGACCAGGGTGCGCAGCAGATTGGCCAGCTCCCGGAAATTCCCGGGCCAGCGGTACTGGTGCAGCGCCTGACACGCCTCGGGGCTGAAGCGGATCCGGCGTTCGTCCGCCCCGCTCCCGCGCAGGACGGTGTCGAGCAGCGATGAGAACTCTGGGCGTTCGCGCAGGGGCGGCAGGTGGACGCAGAAGTGCTGGAGCCGGTAGAAGAGGTCGGCACGGACCCGCCCTGCCCGCACTTCGGCCTCCAGGTCGCGGTTGGTGGCGCACACGGGCACGAAATCCACCACCACCGACCCCTTCCCGCCCAGGGGCGTGACCTCCCGGTTCTGCAGCACGCGCAGCAGCCGGGCCTGCATCGAGAGCGGCATGTCGCCGATCTCGTCCAGGAACAGGATGCCGCCGTCGGCCTCCCGGATCTTGCCCGGGCTCCCGCGGTGCCGCGCGCCGGTGAAGGCGCCGTCCTCGTAGCCGAACAGTTCGGATTCGATCAGACCCTCCGGGATGGCCGCGCAGTTCAGCACCACCAGCGGCTTGTGGCTGCGCCGGCTGGAGGCGTGCAGCGCCCGGGCGAACATCTCCTTGCCGGTGCCGGTCTCGCCCAGGATCAGGACGGGGATGTCGGCGTTGACGGCGCGCATGGCCAGCTTCAACTGGTCGCGGATCGCGGTATCCCAGTAGACCCCGGCCGGCCCCGGCTGCCGGCGCTCGGGCTCGGCGGCCGCCCGGGGAGCCTGCCGAACCCCGGTGCAGCGGGCGAACAGTTCGCGCCCGTCGCGCAGCTTCATCGGCACGGTGATCTCGCCCGGCATCGCGCCCTTGAACAGGTGCTGGAACCGGAGTTGTCCCAGGGAACCCCAGTCCAGCCCCAGCAGGGTGATGGCGACACGGTTGGCGGCCATCAGGACCTCGTCCTCGAACAGAAGGATGGCTTCCTGCCAGCTGCCCAGCAGGGTGGGGTTGGCGTGCAGGGAAAGCGCCCGGCGCCCGCCCAGATCCAGGGTGAACCAGCGGTGCTCGATCTGCGCCACTGCCATCTGCACCAGGCCCCGGGCGTAGCCCGGCGCCAGGCTGGCGTCGCCGGAAACATCCAGCACCCCGGCCAGTTCGCCGAAAGGGGTCACGATCGGCGCCGCGGTGCAGGTCAAGGTGCTGTGGGCCTGGCAGAAATGCTGGTAGCCCCAGACGCCTACCAGGCCCCGCTCGGCCAGGGAGGTGCCGATGGCGTTGGTGCCCCGGGCGCCTTCGCTCCAGTTCATGCCGGGCCGCAGGGAGACGTCCTCAGCCTTGCGCAGGAAACCGGTGTTGCCGCGGCGCTCCAGGATCAGGCCGTCCGCATCGGTCAGCAGCACCAGCCCGGGCGAATCCAGCAGGCATTCGCCCATGGCGTCCAGTTCCGGGGTGGCCAGCTTGAGCAGGGTGTCGCTGCGCTCTTTGGCGAGCCGCATCTCCTGCTGCACCATGGGCTCGACCCCCTCCGGCCGTTCCGGCGGCACCCTCAGCTCGGCGCAGCGCTGCCAGGACCGGATCAGCGGGCCGGGCAGCCAGGCCGGTGCCTCACCCCGCTCGAAAAACAGGAAACGGGCCTTCTGGATGGCGGCACTGTCGGCATCTCTTCGAGTGAACATGTCCTTGTTCCGGATCCCATTAGACAACACACCCGAACAACCGGGCAGCCTAATTAGGGTGTCGCGTGAAGTGTAGCAGGGGTGTCGCTGTTCGCGACGCTTCCCAGGGTTTTCAAGCCTTTCCACCTTTCGCTAGTTATAGCGGGATAGAGCGGTAAATACCCTCGAAAAATTTCCTGGCGCTGGGTTATGAATGGATTCAGGGGGGGTTGGAGCCCTCCCTCGGGCCGGCCGGCCCGGGCCCGCGCAACCTTGGCACAGTCCCTGCCTATCAGGTGAGTCATCAACAGGAAGCGCATGAAGGCGTACCCGGCATGGGGTCGGGGCCGTGATCGTGCGGATCGAGGAGCGAACCATGACGAAATTGCTCATGATCCATCCGGACAAGTGTACCGGTTGCCGCAACTGCTCCCTGGCCTGCGTCTTCGGCCACGAGGGACAGTTCCGCCCCGCCGGGACGCGGGTCCACGTCTACACCTGGGAGCGCGAGGGCTTCTCGGTGCCGATGATGTGCCAGCAATGCGAGGACGCCTCCTGCATGAAGGTGTGCCCCACCGGCGCCCTGCACCGGGCCAAGGGCGGGGAGGTGGTGGCCTACGAACGGGACAAATGCATCGGCTGCCGTATGTGCACCATGGCGTGCCCGTTCGGCAACGCGGTCTACGATGCCGCCTCCGGGTCGGTCCTGAAGTGCGACACCTGCGGCGGCAGTCCCGAGTGCGTGCGGTTCTGCCCCAATGGCGCCCTGGAGTTCGTGGAGGACAACATCTCCACCCGGACCCGCAAGAAGTCCTTCGCCGGCAAGTTCAAAGCGGCCTTAAAGGAGGTATGACCATGTTCGGATGGAGCGGAACGATCCTTCGCGTGAATCTCACGACGGGGGCCATCAGGAAGGAAGCGACCAACCCCGCCGACACGGCGAAATTCATCGGCGCCCGGGGACTGGGCACCAAGATCATGGTCGACGAGGTGGATCCCAAGGTGGACCCGCTTTCGCCGGAAAACAAGCTCATCTTCGCGCCGGGGCCCTTCTCCGGGACCTTCGCGCCTTCGGGCGGACGTTATGACGTGGTGACCAAGGGGCCGCTCACGGGCACCATCGCCGCCTCCAATTCCGGCGGCTCGTTCGGGCCCGAGCTGAAGTACGCGGGCTACGATCTGCTGATCCTGGAAGGCAAGGCGGCCAAGCCGGTGTACCTCTGGATCAAGGACGACCTGGTGGAGATCCGGGACGCCTCGCACATCTGGGGCAACCTGGTGCCGGAAACCACGGAGCTCCTGCGCGCCGAGACCGACGAGGAGGCCAAGGTCGCCTGCATCGGCCCTGCCGGCGAGAAAGGGGTGCTGTTCGCGGCGATCATGAACGACATGCACCGGGCCGCGGGACGTTCGGGGGTCGGCGCCGTGATGGGCTCGAAGAACCTGAAGGCCGTGGTGGTGGTGGGCATGGGCGCCGTCAAGGTGGCGGATCCCAAGGGCTTCATGGCGGCGGTGGAGAAGGCCCGGGCGGCGGTCAAGCTGCACCCGGTGGGCGGCGCCGGGCTCAAGGCCTACGGCACCGATGTGCTGGTGAACATCCTCAACGAGACCGGGGCGCTGCCCACCCGCAACTTCCAGGACGCCCATTTCCCCACCGCCAACAAGGTCGGCGGCGAATCCCTGTCGGAGAAGCTGCTGGTACGTCCCAAGGGCTGCTACTCCTGCGTGATCAGTTGCGGCCGGGTGACCAAAGTGTCCAACCCCAAGTACATGGGCGAGGGGGAAGGCCCCGAGTACGAAGCAGCGTGGTGCATGGGGCCAGACTGCGGCATCGACGATCTCGAGGCCATCGTCAAGACCAACTTCCTGTGCAACGAGTACGGCCTGGACTCCATCACCCTGGGCGCCACCATCGCCTGCGGCATGGACCTGTTCGAGGCGGGCCACGTCACCCTCAAGGACACCGGCGGGGTGGACATGAGCTTCGGCAACGCGGACTCGCTGGTGGAACTGACCCGGCTGATCGGCAACCGCGAAGGCATCGGCGACAAGCTGGCCCTGGGCTCCTACCGGTTCGCCGAAGGCTATGGCCATCCGGAATTTTCCATGACCGTCAAGAAGCAGGAGATGCCGGCCTACGACCCGCGCGGCGTCCAGGGCATCGGGCTGGAATATGCCACCAGCAACCGCGGCGGCTGCCATGTGCGCGGCTATACCATCGCCGTGGAAGTGCTGGGCAACGGAGCCAAGCTGGATCCCCACGTGACCGCCGAGAAACCGTTCTGGGTCAAGCTGTTCCAGGACCTGACGGCGGCGATCGATTCCACCGGGGCCTGCCTGTTCGGCACCTTCGGCATGAGCGGCGAGGATTTCGCCTCCATGCTCACGACCCTGACCGGCGTTTCCTACACCCTCGACGACTACCTCAAGGCCGGCGAGCGCATCTGGAATCTCGAGCGGATGTTCAACCTGAAGGCCGACTTCACCTCCGCCGACGACAACCTGCCCGAGCGGCTGCTCAAGTGCCCCATCAAGACCGGTCCGTCCAAGGGCGAGGTCAGCCACCTGGCCGACATGCTGCCCGAGTACTACCAACTCCGCGGCTGGGACGAGCACGGGGTGCCCACGCCTGAAAAGATCAAGGAACTGGCCCTCGACTGATCATGCTCATCAAATTCTTCGCCGATGTCCGGAAGTTCACCGGACGCCTGGAACAGGAATGGACCCGGCCTGCGCCGACCCTCCGCGAGCTCGTCCTGGGGCTCGCGGAGCAGCATGGCCAGGCCTTCCTGGACCGGGTCCTGCCCGGCGGCAAGCTCAGCGCCACCATCATCGTCCTGGTGAACGGCCAGAGCATCGTGCACCTGGAAGGGCTGGAGACGGCCCTGCGGCCGGAGGACACCGTGGCCTTCTTCCCCATGATCGCCGGGGGTTGAGGATCAGGGGAGCCTGAAATCGGCCGCGTACGCCCTGCCCCTGCACTTCGGACAGGTCGCCAGCCGCGCGATCTCCATCTTGGCCTGACCGGCCATGCGGGTGAGGTGTACCTCCGGCGCAAAGCCACGGCCACAGGCCGCACAGGCCGTCAGCGGCACCCGGAGGTGCCAGCGTTCGATCGTCCGGAATTCATCTGCGTCCACGACCTTCACGCAGCCAGTGGGGCAGACGTCGGCGCACGCACCGCAGCCCACACAGGCCAGGTTGGCCTTCTCATAGGGCGTGGTGACATGCTTGCGCACGCCCCGGCCGGCGAACCCCAGGGCGTTGACGCCGACGAGCTCGCAGATCCGGACGCACATGCCACATTGGATACAGTCCTCCCCGGGCCGAGGGACAAAAGGCGTCTCCTCCACGCCATGGAGAGCGGCAAGATCGCGCACAGCCTTGGCCGCGGGAGCCGCCGCCAGCAGGAGCTGGAGCACGATCCGCCGGTGGCGCACCACCTCGTCGGTGTCGAGCTGAACCTCCAGCCCCTCCTGCACGGGGTAGTTGCAGGAGGTGGTGAGCTTCGAACGCCTGCCCTTCTTCACCTCCACGAGGCACAGACGGCAAGCCCCGTAGGGGCTCACCGCCTCATGAAAGCAGAGCGAGGGTACCTCGAAACCATGGTGCCTGAGGGCCGACAGCAGACTTTCGCCCTGCGTCCCGCGGCAGGTTCGCCCCTGGACCTTGAACTCCACGACGCTGCGCACTTGGCTCTCCTCATGACTCAACATGGATCGCATTCCTCTTGCAGACGTCCATGCACACGCCGCAGCGCGTGCAGAGCAAATCGTCGATGGCGTGCCTGGCCTTCTTCCCGCCCTGGATGGCCTTCGCGCCACACTGGGCATTGCAGGCCATGCAGCCGTCGCATTTCTCGTCGATGACGTAGCGGATGAGGGTCTTGCACACCTTGGCGGGACACCGGTGCCCGGTGATGTGCGCTCTGTATTCCTCTTCGAAGTAGCGCATGGTCGACAGCAGCGGGTTGGCCGCGCTCTGTCCCAGCCCGCACAATGACGCCGCCTGCACGGTAGCGCTGAGGTCCTTCAGGAGCTGCAGGTCATCTTCGCGCCCCTCGCCCTTGCATATGCGGTCGACGATGGCGCACAGCTGGGCCAGCCCCTCGCGGCAGGATATGCACTTGCCGCAGGACTCCTCGGCCAGGAAGTGGAGGAAGTAGCGGGCGAGGTCCACCATGCAGGTGGACTCGTCCATGACGATCATCCCGCCCGAGCCCATCATCGAGCCGGCATCGGTGAGCCGGTCGAAGTCCACCTGCAGGTCCAGCAGGGATTCCGGCAGGCAGCCGCCGGAGGGACCGCCGGTCTGCACGGCCTTGAACTTCTTGCCCGGGGGAGGACCGCCCCCCACATCCCAGATGATGTGGCGCAGGGTCGCGCCCATGGGAACCTCCACCAGCCCGGTGTTATTCACTTTCCCGACCAGCGCGAAGATCTTGGTGCCCTTGCTGCCACCCCACGGATCCTTGGAAACATCGCCGGTACCGATGGACGTGAACCACTCCAGCCCGCGGTTGATGATGAGCGGCACGTTAGCCCAGGTCTCGACATTGTTGAGGTTGGTCGGCTTGTCGAAGAGCCCCTGCTCCGCGGTGTGGATGTGCTTGGCCCGCGGCTCGCCGACGAAGCCTTCGATGGAGGCCATCAGCGCCGTCGATTCTCCGCAGACGAAGGCGCCGCCGCCCTTGTTGATGAGGACGTCGAAATCCAGCCCGGTGCCCAGGATGTTCTTCCCCAGCAGACCGTACTGGCGCGCCTGCTCCATGGCCCGGCCGAGCCGCTCCACGGCCAGCGGGTACTCGTTGCGCACGTAGATGTAGCCTCTGGGCTTGCCCGGGTAGCCGATGGCGAACGCGCCGATGATCATTCCCTCGAGGATGAGGTGGGGGTTGCCCTCCATCAGGGAGCGATCCATGAAGGCGCCTGGGTCGCCTTCGTCGCCGTTGCATAGGATATAACGAACCCCGTCCGCGGCGGGCGCCTTGCGGCAACTCTGCCACTTGATTCCCGTGGGAAAGCCGCCACCGCCCCGGCCGCGAAGGCCGCTGCGCATGATGAGGTCCACGAGTTCCTCGGGCTTGTGCTCCTGCAGCACCTTGCCCAGCGCCGCGTATCCGCCGGCGGCAATGTAGTCGTCAATCGAGTCCGGGTTGATCTGCCCGTTGAACGCCAGCAGCACCCGAGTCTGGTGGAGATAGAAGGGCACCTCATGCTCGCGCTCGTAGGTGCGCCCTTCGGTGTCGGAGTAGAGCAGCCGCTTGATCGCCACGCCGTTCCGCACGGTCTCGGCGAGGATCTCCGGGATATCCGCCTCCTTGACCCGCTGGTAGAAGATGCCCTGGGGATATATCTCCACCGCCGGGCCTCGCTCGCAGAATCCGTGGCACCCGGTGACCCGCAGCTCCACCTCGAGGTTCGACTTGTCGATCTCCTCGCGGAAGGCCTCCGCCAGGCGGCGCGCCCCATAGGCGCAGCAGCCGGTGCCGGCACAGACCGCCACCACCGTGCGGTTCGGATCGTGTGCGGCCGTGAGCTGCCTGCGGTGCGCCTCGAGATCGGTGACGGATCGGAATCGTTCTTCCATGCGCGCTACTCCTTCACCGTCTTGAGGAGCCTGCCCAGCTTCTGCGTGCTCAACTGCCCGTGGTATTCGCCATCGATGATCGCCAGCGGGCCCAGGGCGCAGGCACCTACGCAGTTGACCGTCTCCAGGGTCAGCCTCAGGTCTGGCGTGGTCTCGCCCGGCGCGATGCCGTAATCGCGCTGGACATGCTCCACCAACCGCTGCGCTCCCCGGACGTGGCAGGCGGTTCCCATGCAGACCGTGCAAACGTGCCGGCCTCGCGGCTTGAGGCTGAAGGACGAGAAGAAGGTCGCCATTCCGTAGACGCGCGTCAGGGGAACCTTCAATCCGTCGGCGACCTGGACCAGCGCTTCCTCCGGCAACCAGTTCTCGCTCCTTTGAATGTCCTGAAGGATGGCGAGCAGCGCGGATGGCTGGTGGTCATGGGATGCGAGAATCGATTCGAGTACGTTTTCCATGGGCACTTATTTAGCAATGCTTGTGCCAACCACCCGGACACCTTGTGGGGTTCCAGCCGTATCCGTGTGGAAAATGATGGCTAGTCCAAAGTTTGCCATTCATGGGGTTGGGTACGGAAATCGGTCCCCCCATGAACCGGGTCGGATCCGCCAAGCTGGCTGCGGGTCCAGGAGAAGCCGGGCTCCGGGCGCCCGGATGGACCGTCCTGTCGCGGCAGGTGCGACAGGACCGTCGTGGTTTGCGACACCTGCCGGGAAGGCGCTCTGCCTCGTCAGCCGATCCAGAGTCCCTCCACCCGCACCTGGATGCCGTCCGGCCCGCGGTTCAGGTAGTTGACCAGGCCGCTGTGGCGCCATTGGAGCATGCACATCTTGGGCTGGAAGAAATACCGCTCGCCGATGCGGAGCTCCACCCGGGTCTCCCGCACCAGGCCTTCGTAGGCTTCGGCGATGTAGTACCCGAGGTCCTTGAAGCCGTGCTCCCTGGGCGCCAGGGGGCCGGTGACACACCAGGTGACCACGCCGGTCCTGGGATCCACGTCCTGGACAATGCCGCAGTGGGTGATGGGGCAGCCGCAGGACATGCCCAAGGGCCTGCCGATGAGCACGTCCCCCTTCTTCAGGTTCAGCTCCCGGGTGAGCATCGGGTTGTGGGGGAGGATGATCCCCCTGGGCCCAGGGTACATCCACGTGTTTGCCCCCTGCCCCACCGGCCGGGGTGCCACCACCGAGATCTCCCTGGAACTGGCCCGGGACGTGGTGGATTGCGGTCTGTGGTTCCTGGCCGAGTTCGAAGAACACCGATTCCGGCTCAACCGGGACCCAGAGGAATTCGCATCCATCGAGCATTACCTGAAGAAGCAGGGGCGTTTCGCCCATCTCCTGCCGGA
Organism: Holophagaceae bacterium; assembly: GCA_003165415.1. GTDB lineage: Bacteria > Acidobacteriota > Holophagae > Holophagales > Holophagaceae > Mesoterricola. The sequence goes on along the minus strand of PLUC01000104.1, from coordinate 484 downwards.
GGATATCGCGAACATCACCCACGACCGGGATGCCCACTGGGCGCGCATCAGGCGTGACTGGAAAGAGGATCAGGGAAGTCACTGAAAATCTCTCAACCCCAGAGGCCTGCAAAATCAATACGAAGTATATGTACCATCAATTTGAATCAAAAAAGCATTAGGGCCAGTCTTGCCGCCAGGAGCCATTGGCGTCTGGCGGCGCGGAAAACTGTGAGACCCGTGTGTCTTTACCATTTTTCACACAACGGACCGGAAATTGCTTTTCCGCCGGCATCCCTGCGGGCCGCACGAAATGCTGGCACGGGCCTTCCGCTGCGCGGAACCGCTCCGGACGCGGTGCGTCCTATGCTGGCCCTACCTGCCAGCATTTCTGTGATTCGAGTCCCCCCATCCGCCCAAAAGGAAGGCCCCGCGAGCGGGGCCGTCTGAATGATCTGGGGCGGATGAGGGGACTCGAACCCCCGACACCTGGAATCACAATCCA
>PLUC01000052.1 GCA_003165415.1 Holophagaceae bacterium | reverse complement strand
CTGTTCCCCAGGCTGAAGGAGCGGGCCCAGCAGAAGGGCGGCACGCTCTCGGGCGGCGAGCAGCAGATGCTCGCCACCGCCCGGGGGCTCATGTCCAACCCCAAGATCCTGCTCATGGACGAACCTTCCATGGGCCTGGCGCCGGTGCTGGTGGACCAGATCTTCGACATCATCAAGGAGCTGAACGCCCGCGGGACCACCATCCTGCTGGTGGAGCAGAACGCCCTGATGGCGCTGTCCGTCGCCCACCGCGGCTACGTGCTGCAGACCGGCCACATCGTCCTCACCGACACCGGCCCGAACCTCAAGGCCAACGACATGGTGCGCAAGGCCTACCTGGGCATCTGAACCGTCGCCAATTTCCAGGGCCCGGTGGCCTCAGGCCGCCGGGCCCTGGGCGCGTCATAATGGATCTCCGTTCATTCCCGTTCGGCCCGCTTCCAGGTGGCACTCATGAAAACCATCGGTATCGGCATGGCCGGCGCCCGCTATGGCGCCCATATGCATCTCGCCAATTATGCCCTGCTCCCCCCCGGGCTGGTGGAGATCCGGGGGGTGTGCTCGAGCACCCAGGCCAGCGCCGGCGCCTTCGCGGCCGAGGCGGGCATTGCCTTCGCCACCCAGGATTTCCAGGCGCTCCTGGCCCGCCCGGACATTGATGCCATCGATATCTGCCTGCCGCCGTCGCTGCACCACGCCTTCGCCATCCGCGCGGCCGAGGCCGGGAAGCACATCATCATGGAAAAGCCGCTCACCGGCTACTTCGGCGAACCCGGCGACCCGGAGCCCATCGGGCTCCATGTGCCGCGGGAGCGCATGCGCGCGGGAGCCCTGCGCAATGCCGAGGCGGTCCGGGAGGCCGTCATCCGGAACGGGGTGCGCTTCTGCTACGCGGAGAACTGGGTGTACGCCCCGCCCATCGCCAAGATGCGCAGGCTGATGGCGGCGTCCGGGGGCTCCGTGCTGGAACTGTGCGCGCAGGAGCACCATTCGGGCTCCAACTCGGTGTTCTCCCGCACGTGGCAGGCCACCGGGGGCGGCGCGCTGCTGCGCATGGGGGTGCACTCCGTGGGGGCCTGCCTGCACCTGAAGCAGTGGGAAGGCCAGGTGCGGCTGGGCCGGAGCATCCGTCCCGTCTCGGTGCTGGCCGACACGGCGGACCTGGTCCACAGCGACGCCGCCGAACGGGCGCGCCGGGCCGGGGCGAACCGGTGGATCAGTTCCGACCCCGTGGATGTGGAGAACTGGGCCAACCTGGTCATCCGGTTCGACGACGGCAGCCGCGCCACCATCACCGTCAGCGACACCGGCCTGGGCGGGCTGGACACCCGGGTGACCGCGCTCATGACCGACGGCGTGATCAAGGCCAACATGACCGCCAACGACGCCATCGAAACCTACGCGCCCGAGCCCTCGGTGTTCGGCAATGAATACTTCACCGAGAAGCTGGAGACCAGGGCCGGGTGGAACCGGCCCAGCTGCGACGAGGACTGGTTCCGGGGCTTCGCCCAGGAGATGGCGGACTTCGCCGGCGCCATCCGAGACGGGCGCGAGCCCTTCGCGGGCATCGACCTCGCGGTGGAGTGCGTGAAGGTCATCTACGGGGCCTACCTCTCCGCCGAGGAAGGGCGGCGGGTAGAACTCTAGCACCGTTGGATCCGGTTTTGATTAAACGGCGAGGCTGGGCACAAGCAGCCGTAACGGAGCAAGCTCCGTAACGGCTGCTAGTTACGCCCTGGCGTTGGGGTGCCGCTCCAGCAGCAGGCGCAGCTGGGTGTTGCGGCGCACGGTCTCCTGGCGCAGCAGGTGGGTGAGCAGCTGCGGCGGCGCGGCGCTCCAGCGGGCGATGTTCTGGATGAGCAGGGTTGAGGTGTAGGTGTGCCGGCACAGCAGCTGGGTGGTGTGGCCGTCCACCGTCAGGCCGCCCAGCAGGGGCAGGCAGCGCCCCTCGGTCTTGAGGATGAGTTCCGCCTTTTCGTCCGCAGTGCGCTGGTTGAAGCCCGCCCGCAGCGCCTCCTTGCCCATGCTCCGGGTCTGCTCGGGAACCTCGTGGGAGTCGGCCACCAGGTAAAGCTCCTGGAGCCGCCGGGCGCCCCATAGGCGCCGGAACAGGCTGGCCGGCAGCACCGGGTTCTGCAGCAGCGCCCGGCGAACCCCCAGGTCGCCGGCGAAGGCAGCGTTGGCCGCCACCATCTCCAGCCCGGCGGCCGAGCGGTGCTGGGCGGCCACCAGCCGGGCATGCTGGAGCCCGGCCCTGGGGTTCCGGAAGATCTCCTGGATCACCTCGGGCATGGGATCGTAGCAATAGGCGGACAGTTCCGGCTCCTCCGCCCCCCGGGCGAGGGGCGCGCGCTCATCCGCGGGGCGGGCGTGGAGCCGCTGCTCGAACAGGCCGCGCTGGGCGAGGGCGACCTCGGGGACCGGCTCCGTCTTGGCTTCGGCTTCGGGAACCGGCTCCGCCTCGGCATCGGGGGCCACGGCCCCCTTGGCCACCAGATCCTGCAGCATGGCCTGGAGGCTCGCGGGGTCCAGGCCGGTCAGGAGGGCCAGGTCCTCGACCCCAAGGAGGCCGTCCAGCCGGGACAGCAGGAATCCCTGCCAGGTGTCCAGGGATAGGCTGCAGAAATCCACATCTTCACGAAGTCGGGGTTTCCAGGACATCCAACTAGCATACTCTTCTAGAAAATGGAGTCCCCATGCTCAGCATCGCCATCCCCGGGTTCAAGAACCTGTCCCTGGCCCACCTGGTCCTGGACTTCAACGGGACCCTGGCCGTGGATGGCAACCTGATCACCGGCGTGTCCGAGCGGCGCAAGGAGGCCGCCTTCAGCGCCCGGGAGGAGATCGTGCGTTTCGAGGCAGCGCGGGATGGGATCAATAGGCTCCTGGCTGCGCTCTAGACCGCCATGGTCGGCACGTTCCCCTCGACGATCAGCCGGGGTTCCGTCACCGCCTGCACCGCCTCCGCGGTCATGCCGGGGGCCAGTTCCACCAGCCGCAGCCCGGCCGGGGTGACGTCCAGCACGGCGTAGTCGGTGATGATGCGGTGCACGCAGGCGACCCCGGTGAGGGGCAGGTTGCAGTTGTTCAGGATCTTCGGCTCCCCCTTGCGGGAGACGTGCTCCATGGTCACCACCACCCGCCGGCTGCCGGCCACCAGGTCCATGGCCCCGCCCATGCCCTTGACCATGGAGCCCGGGATCATCCAGTTGGCGATGTCGCCCCGCTCGGACACCTGCATGGCCCCGAGGATGGAGAGGTCGATCTTGCCGGCCCGGATCATGGCGAAGGAATCGGCCGAGGAGAAGAAGGACGCGCCGGGCAGCACGGTGACGGTCTGCTTGCCGGCGTTGATCAGGTCCGCGTCCACCTGGTCCTCCCCGGGAAACGGGCCGAGGCCCAGGATGCCGTTCTCCGACTGCAGGATCACCTCGATGCCCGGCGGGATGGCGTTGGCCACCAGGGTGGGGATGCCGATGCCGAGGTTCACGTAGTAGCCGTCCCGCAGCTCCTGGGCCGCGCGCAGCACGATCTGGTCCCGGGTGAGCGGCATGGTTCCTCCTACCTCACGGTGCGCTTTTCGATGCGCTTCAGCCGGGGCGCCACCACGATCCGGTGCACGAACACCCCGGGGGTGTGGACCTGGTCCGGATCCAGCTCGCCCACGTCCACCAGCTCCTCCACTTCGGCGATGCACACCCGGCCGGCGGCGGCGGCCAGGGGGTTGAAGTTGCGGGCGGCCTTGCGGAACACCAGATTGCCCATGCGGTCGGCCTTCCAGGCCGCCACCAGCGAGAAGTCGCCCAGGATGGCCTGCTCCAGCAGGTAATGCCGGCCGTCGAATTCCCGGATCTCCTTGCCCTCGGCCACGGGGGTGCCGTAGCCGGCCGGGGTGTAGAACGCGGGGATGCCGGCGCCCCCGGCGCGCATACGCTCGGCCAGGGTGCCCTGGGGCACGAACTCCACCTCCAGTTCCCCGGCGAAGAACTGCCGCTCGAACTCGCCGTTCTCCCCCACGTAGGAGGCGATCATCTTGCGGATCTGCCGGCTGCCGAGCATCAGCCCCAGGCCCCAGTCGTCCACGCCGGCGTTGTTGGAGGCGCAGGTGAGGTCCTTCACGCCCTTGCGCACCAGGGCCGCGATCAGGTTCTCGGGGATCCCGCACAGGCCGAAGCCGCCCACCACCAGGGTGGCGTGGTCGGGCACGTCGCGCACGGCTTCATCGGCGGAGGCAACCACCTTGTTGATCACGATCCCTCCCTCCTCTGGCTGTTCCGGGCAAGACAGCATGGCACGGATTTTCCCAAGGGTTGAGCTCTATGTTCAAGAGCCTTTCTTGAATATTTCCGGGAACTGGTGGATGGCGACGGGATCCCCTTCCCGCTGGATGGGACCCAGGAAATCCTCGAAGCTGCTGTCGGCGAACTCGCCGCCCTTGGCCATGTTGCCCATGATATAGCCCATGAATTCTTCCTGGCGGCGCTGGATGTGTTTGCGGAAGGGGCGGGTCACCGCCCCCAGCAGGGCGCTGTCCAGAGTGGTCCAGGTCTGCAGGCGGCTCTGGAAGCCCTTGGGGCCCTCCCAGTACTTGTAGATGATCACCATCTTGGCGCCCACGGGAAACGGGTTGCCCATGCGCCATTTCTCCACCCGGCCCTCGATCAGGTAGACCCGCAGGCCCGGTTCCCGGTAGGCCAGGGTCATGGTGCCGCGCAGGCCGTTGGCATCGTCCACCACCAGGCCCCGGGCCGGGAGGGCGAAGGCGTAGAGCCTGGGCGCGAACTGGCATTCCCGCCACATGGCGGCCGCCACCCGCGGGTGGTCGAACAGCTTTTCCATGGTGGCAACGCGGACGTGGGCGGGAGGGGTTTCGGTCTTGAAGGTGAAGTCCGGCCTGTGCACGATCTCCGCCGCCATGAGGCGGTTGGGGAGGCTCATCTTGTCCAGGGGAACCTGGCCCCAGAGAACCTGGGGGAGGAAGAGGAGAAGCAGCAGCCAGGGCGTTCGGGAAGCGTCCATGGATCAACACTAGCCCAGGACCGCGGTCAAAGCCAGCCGAACGCTTGGATCCAAGGAAGCTACCCGGGATAGGGCGCGTCGCCCCATACCTTCGACAGGTTCTCCAGCGCATTTTCAAAATCGTCGAAGACCTGGTTGGCGCTTTCCTCGGGCACATCCTGGAAGGTCGAAGCCCGGTAGAGTCTCACCACTTCTGCGGCCGCCACCAGGCGTGGATCGGAGTCTTTCTTGGCTGGCTTCATGGTCTGCCCCCGGATTAGCCTCAAGGATACTCCACCGGAGTCTCGCGGGGTGCCGCGCCCAGGTCCCGCACCGGAAAGCCGCCCTCGAGGCCGTGCTTGCTCAGGACGATCTGCCATAGCTGCAGGTTCCGGGCCCGGAAGGCGCCGGCGCAGGACAGCAAGTAGTAGCTCCACATGCGGAAGAACCGCTGGTCGAACCGGGCCTGCAGGCCGGGCCAATGCTCGGTGAAATTCCGGTGCCAGGCCATGAGGGTCAAGTCGTAGTCGCTGCCGAAGTTGTGCCAGTCCTCCATGACGAAGCGGCCCTCCAGCACCCGGCTGACCTCGGCCAGGGAGGGCACTTCCCCGTTGGGGAAGATGTACTTCTGGATCCAGGGGTCCACCGCCGCCTTGAGGGTGCTGCCGCCGATGGTGTGGAGCAGGAAGATGCCGTCCTCGGCGAGGCGGCCGGCCACGATATCCAGGAAAGTGCCGAAGTTCTTGTGCCCCACGTGCTCGAACATGCCGATGGACGCCACCCGGTCGAAGGCCTGCGCGGGCAGGTCGCGGTAGTCCTGCAGCCGGATGGTCACCGGCAGGCCCCTGCAGGCCTCCTGGGCGTACCGCTGCTGGGGCTCGGACAGGGTGATGCCCACCACTTCCGCGCCGTAGTGCCGGGCGGCGTGCCGGGCCAGGGCGCCCCAGCCGCAGCCGATGTCCAGCAGGCGCATGCCGGGCTTCAGCATCAGCTTCCGGCATACCAGCTCCAGCTTGTTCACCTGCGCCTCGTCCAGGGTCCGGGCGCCCTGCCAGTAGCCGCAGCTGTAGTTCATCCGGGAGTCGAGCATGGCCTGGAATAGCTCATTGCCCAGGTCGTAGTGCCGGAAAGCCACATCCCAGGCCCGGCGCCGGTTCTGGAAATTGAACAGCCGGTGGGCCAGTTCCTGGAGCGCCAGCCTGGGCGTCACCTTCATGCACCGCTCCACCCCGGCCCGCAGCAGCCGGGCGAAGAACTCGTCCAGCTGCGGGCTGTCCCACCAGCCGTCCATGTAGGATTCCCCCATGCCCAGGTTCCGGCCGGTCCACACCCGCTGGTAGAACCGGGGATCGTGGATCTTGATATCCCAGGGACTGGGGCCGTCCGTGCGGATGCCGGCCATCGCCAGCAGCTGATCCAACGCTTCGCGCATCGGGATCTCCTCATGCTTGATGGCCCTGGTCCTTAGGCCGAATGAGAATCCATGTGCAGGTGATGGATTTCTCGGGGTCGGGAAGAACCTTGGGTCTAGCAGCTGTTAGGTCGCTGGCGACCTTATGGCTGCTTGTGCCAAGCCGAATGTTCAATCCAAACGTAATTCAACGGTACTGATTCGTATAATAATAAACGCTTCCCCCAACCCAGCCAAGCATCCATCAGGAGTATTCCTATGACCAATCAATGGCATTCCCGGCTGCTGCCCTCCGCGGTGGAGGCCATCGGCCAGACCCCGCTGGTGGAGCTGTCCAGGTACATGGCCAGCGCCGGACTCCAGGGACGCCTGCTGGCCAAGCTGGAGTATCTCAACCCGGGCTTCTCCAAGAAGGACCGGGTGGCCCGGCAGATGATCGAGGACGCCGAGGCGGCCGGGCTGCTGCGGCCGGGGCAGACGGTGGTGGAGCTCACCAGCGGCAACACCGGCACCGGCCTGGCCATCGTCTGCGCGGTGAAGGGCTACCGCTTCGTGGCGGTGATGTCCAGGGGCAACTCGGTGGAGCGGGCGCGCATGATGGCGGCGCTGGGGGCCGAGGTGGTGCTGGTGGACCAGGGGCCGGAGTCGAAACCGGGCGAAGTGTCCGGGGGGGACCTGGCCCGGGTGGAGCAGGAGGCCCAGCGCCTGGTGCGCGAACGTTCGGCCTTCCGCGCCGACCAGTTCCGGCTGGAGGGGAATTTCCGCGCGCACTACCTGCACACCGGCCCGGAGATCCTGGCCCAGGCCGGATGCGCCATCGACGGCTTCTGCGATTTCGCCGGCACCGGGGGCAGCTACGTGGGCTGCGCCGCGGCGCTCAAGGAGCGCAACCCGGCCACCCGGTGCTACCTGGTGGAGCCCGCCGGGGCGGCGGCGCTGGCCGGAGAAGCGGTCACCAGCCCCAACCACCCCATCCAGGGCGGCGGCTACGCCATGGCCGAACTGTGCCACCTGGACCGGGGCCAGATCAACGGCTACCTCCAGGTCAGCGGTCAGGAAGCCACCGCCACCACCCGGCAGCTGGCCCGCACCGAAGGCATCTTCGCCGGGTTCTCCTCCGGCGCCAACGTCGCCGCGGCGACCCAGCTGCTGACCGGGGAACTGCGCGGCAAGACAGTCGTGGTGCTATTGAATGATTCAGGGCTGAAGTACCTGAGTACCGATCTATGGCAAGGTTAGGGGTGTCCTGATTCAAGACTGTCGTTGAGTTCATGGATGAACTTGTCGCCGTCCACCACACCCTTGAGTTCAAGCAGTTTCCCCACCGTGCCCGGAAACGCCCCGGAGCAGCTGAACGGAGAGACCCCATGCCGGATGCACCAGGCTATGACGCCCGGGATCCGCATGAGGTCCTCCACCTGGCTATCGCATGTGATCACTTAGCACCGTTGGGTCCGTTCGGGACGCAGCGACCGTTCCGGGCGCAAGCAACCGTAGCGGAGCAAGCTCCGCAACGGTTGCTACTGCAGTTTGGACTTTTCGT
>PLUC01000227.1 GCA_003165415.1 Holophagaceae bacterium | reverse complement strand
CGGTTCCTGAAGACGTTCCATTAACGTTCCCGCAAAGCCGCCTGGATGCGGGCGTCCAGCTCGCGGGCGGCGGACCTCGGGTCGGGGCTGGCGCAGATGGCGGACACCACGGCGATCCCATCGGCCCCGGCTCGCACCGCCTGCGCGGCGTTCGCCAGATTCAGGCCGCCGATGGCCACCAGGGGATGGCGGGAGAAGGCCCTGATCTTCTGGATGCCTTCCAGGCCCCAGGCGCCCTTGGTGTCGATCTTGGTAGGGGTGGGGAACACCGGGCTGACGCCCAGGTAGTCCACGTCCTGGTCCTGGGCCCGGACCACGTCGGCCCAGGTCTCCACCGAAAGGCCGATGACGGCCCGGGGCCCCATGAACCGCCGGACCCATTCGCAGGGCATGTCCTCCTGGCCCACGTGCACGCCGTCGGCCCCGGAGGCCAGGGCCACATCCACGCGGTCGTTGATGATCAGGGGCACGCGCCGGGGCGCCAGCAGCGCCTTCAGGGACACGGCCAGTGAGATGAAGGCGCGGGTGCTGAGGTCCTTCTCCCGCAGCTGGACGCAGGCGACGCCGCCCTCCACGGCCCGGGCCACGACCTCTTCCAGGGCGCGGCCACCGCACAGGGCGCGGTCGGTGACCAGGTACAGGCCCCGCACCTCACGCTCCGGTGCGGATGCGCTGGGCGATGTCCTCGCCATTCAATCGGTACAGTGCGTCCAGGAAGCGCACCTGCAGCGTGCCGGGCCCCTCCGCACCGGCGGCGGCCATCTCCCCGGCGATGCCCATCACCGCCATGGCCTGGGCGGTGGCCAGGGGATAGTCCTTGTTGACGGCGGCGAAGGTGCCGCAGAGGGCGGTGGCGGTGCAGCCCAGCCCGGTCACCCGGGTCATCATGGGGTGGCCGTTCCGGACCAGGTAGGGTTCCTCTCCGCCGATGATGTAGTCGGTGGCTCCGCTGATGCAGACCGTGGACCCCCAACGCTCGTGGAGGCTCCGGGCGGCTTCCACGGCGGTGTGGGAGGCTTCGGTGCTGTCCACGCCCTTGGTTCGGGCCTGGTCCCCGCAGACGGCCATGATCTCCGAGGCGTTGCCGCGGATGATGGCGGGACGGATGGAGCTCACCAGGCCGCGCGCGGTGGCCGTGCGGAAGCCGGTGGCCCCGGCGCCCACCGGGTCGAGCACGATGGGGATGCCCAGCTCCAGCGCTCGCTCGGCGGCCTTGTGCATCGCCTTGATCCATTCCCGGCTCAGGGTGCCGATGTTGATCACCAGCGCCGATGCGATGCCGACCATGTCGGCCACCTCCTCGTCGGCGTGGGCCATCACAGGGGAGGCGCCGATGGCCAGCAGGGCGTTCGCGGTGCTGTTCATGACCACGTAGTTGGTGATGTTGTGCACGATGGGCGACAGCCTGCGGATGTCCTCCACGGCTTTCCAGGTGTGCCAGGAATCCTGTTCGATCATGGGGACGCTCCTGGTAATACTTTAACGCCTTCAATGGGGCCAGGGGCTCTCCGGGGGGACCAGGGGCATGCGGATGGTGACCCGGGTCAGTTCGTTGGGGATGCAGAAGATCTCCAGCCGGCTGCCGGCGCCCAGGACGCTGCGGATGCGCTTCTCGACGATCTGCAGGCCGAGACCGTCCTTGGCGCGCCCGCTCTCCTCGTAGGTTCCGGCCGTGTCCTCCACGTCGATTCGCACCTTGCCGTCCTCCTGGGTGGCCCGGATCCGGGCGACGCCGGGGGACAGCATCTCCGAGATGCCATGCCTGATGGCGTTCTCCAGGAGCGGCTGCAGGGTGAAGGTGGGCACCTGGATGTGCATCAGCGCGGGCGGCACGTCGATCTCCACCACCAGCCCTTCGTAGCGCGCCTTCTCGATCTCCAGGTAGGCGCGGATGTGCTCCAGCTCCTCTTCCAGGGAGGAGAAGGGGCTGCTGCGCTTGAGGTTCTTGCGGAAGTAGTTGGAGAGGTGGTAGACCAGCTCGCGCCCGCGGTTGGCGTCCTTGCGGATGACCGCCATGATGGTGTTGAGGGAATTGAACAGGAAGTGCGGGTTCACCTGGGCCTGCAGCAGCTTGAGTTCGCCCAGGACCAGCAGGTTCTTCTGTTCCTGGTAGCGGGCGATGAGCAGCTGGCTGGAGAGCAGGTCCCCGATCCCTTCGCCGAGCATCCGGTTCATGTTCAGGAAGCGGTGGCTCCGGGACTCGTACAGCTGGACGGTGCCGATGACGGTGCCGTCCACCTGCAGCGGCACGATCAGCGCCGAGTGGATGGGGCAGGTGGCACTGATCGCGCACTGGTAGCTCTGGTGGATGCCGTCGGCGAACACCACCGAGCCGCTGGTGATGGCCTGCCGGGTGAGGGGCGAGGAGATGTTCCCGCCCGGGCGGTGGTGATCAGAGCCGATGCCCACGAACCCCATGATGCGCTCGGTGTCGGTGACCGCCACGCCGCCCACCCCGGTCTCCTCCCGGACGATGGCCGCCATCTCGGCGGCCATGCCCGGCCCGAACCCCCGGGACATCAGCCCCAGCGCCCGCTGGGCCACCCTGAGGGCGGCGGCGGAGGAGGCCGAGGCGACCCGGTCCAGGTCCTGCTGGCGGTGGATCAGCACGGCCATGAGCAGGGCCGCCCCCACCGGGTTCAGCAGGATCATGGGCAGGCCGATGATCTTGACGATGGCCACCGCCGCGGTGAACGGCTTGGTCAAGGCCAGCACGATGCCCATGTGCACGATTTCGCCCACGAACACGGCCAGGAAGGCGGTGCGTTTGCTGATGAGCACCTGGGGCTTGTCTCTCAGGGCGATGTGGATGAGGCCGGCCGAGAAGCCTTCCAGGGTGGTGGCCACCGCCCCGGCGAAGGCCGCGGCGCCGCCCAGGGTCATCCGGTGCAGGCCGGCGGTGGCCCCCACCAGGGCTCCCAGGATCGGCCCGCCCAGGAGGCCCGCCAGGGTCGAGCCCACCGCGCGGGCATTGAGCAGCGCTCCGCCCCGCACCACCGGAGTGCCCAGGTAGTTGCCCAGGATGGTGATGCAGGTGAACACCAGGTACAGGCGGATCTTGCCCCGGGGGTGGGCCCAGTCGGTGCTCAGCGGCTGGAAGGCCGGGGACTCGCAGAACAGGTAGAACAGGACCAGGAAGGCCGACAGGGTCTGGAAGAGCTGGACCAGGTATTCCAAAAGCCCCTCCCAATCATTTTAAACCGGGCCCCGCCGTGGCGAAGGGCGGGACCCATCGGCTCACTGCAGGCGGTCGGCCAGCAGCCTGGCAGTGTGCTCCACAGCGATCTTGGCGCCGTCCTTGTCGAACCCGCCGCGGATCTGCATGACGCAGCCCGGGCAGTCCATGGCAGCCAGCGGTGCGTCGGCGGCCTTGATGTTGACCAGCTTGCGCGCCAGGATCGGGGCGGAGATCTCGGGCAGCTTCAGCGAGTAGGACCCGCCCATGCCGCAGCACATGTCGCATTCGGACATTTCCGAGATCTCGTAGCCGGCCTTTCCCAGCAGCTCGCGCGGGGCCTCGGAGGCGTTGAGAGTGCGCTTGAGGTGGCAGGAATCGTGGTAGGTGACCTTGCCCAGATCCTGGCCTTCCTTGAAGCTCAGCCGCCCCTCGTCCACCAGCTGCTTGACCAGGGTGGAGAAGTCCATGGCCTTGGCCGCCAGCTTCTTGGCGTCCTCCAGCCGCCCGGTCATGCCCAGGCTCTCGAAGGTGGCGGCGAACTCCTGCTTGAGCGCCACCGTGCAGGTGGGGCAGGCGGACACCACGTACTTCACGTCCTCCGCCAGCAGTGCCTCGATGTTGTCCTGGGCGTTCTGGGCGGCCACCTCGTAGGCGCCGCTATAGCGGGCCGGGGCTCCGCAGCAGGTCTGCTTGTCGGGGAACACCACCTCGATGCCGGCCTTGTTCAGCACCTCCACCACGGCCTTGCCCATCTCCGGGTAGGAGAAGTCGATCAGGCAGCCCGAGTAGAACGCCGCCTTCTCCTTGCCCTTGGGCTGCTGGATCTCCTTGAACAGGTCCCGGAACGGCACCGGGGCGATGGCCGGCAGGCTGCGGAACTCGGTGAGGTCCGACAGGAAGAACGGCAGGTGCCGGATGAACCCGTCCTTGGCGAAGGGCTTCTGGGTGATGGACGCGGTGCGCAGCATGGCGTGGAACACCCGGCGGTTGTTCACCACCGCGAAGATGGCCTTCTGCACCACCCCCTGGCCCTGCTCCACCGCCAGCCGGCGGCGCAGCTCCAGGATCAGCTCGGGGATGTCGATCATGCCCGGGCACACCACCTTGCAATTGCCGCACTGGATGCACAGGCTCTGGATATCCTCGGCCTTCTTCAGTTCGTCGAACCAGGCGGTGAGGATGGTGCCGATGCCGCCGGTATAGGTCTTGCCGAACACGTGGCCGCCCACCAGCCGGAACACCGGGCACACGTTCAGGCAGGAGGCGCAGCGGATGCACTGGAGCGCCTGCTTGAACTTGGGATCCCGGGCCATCTCCGAGCGCTTGTTGTCCATGAGGATGATGTGCAGTTCCTTGGGCGAGCCGTCGGTGTTGGGCACCTGGCCGGTGATGATCGACACGTAGCTGGTGAGCAGCTGGCCGGTGGCGCTGCGGGGGAGGGCGGTGAGGATCGGCTGCACGTCGTCGAAGGCTTCCACCAGCTTCTCGATGCCGACGATGGCCACGTGGATCTTCGGCAGGGTGGTCACCAGCCGGGCATTGCCCTCGTTGGTGATGATCACCAGGCTGCCGGTCTCCGCCACCGCGATGTTGGCGCCGGTGATGCCCATGTCCGCGTTCAGGAACTTGGCCCGCAGCTTGCCCCGGGCGAACTTCACCAGCTTGGCGATGTCCGGGACCTGGCCTGGCTCCACCTCGTTGTTGAAGACCTCGGTCACCTCTTCCTTGGTCATGTGGATGGCCGGCATCACCATGTGCGAGGGGGTCTGGTGGGCCAGCTGGATGATCCACTCGCCCAGGTCGGTCTCCTCCACCTCCACGCCGCCCGCCTGCAGGTGGGCGTTGAGGTGGATCTCCTCGGAAGCCATGGACTTGGATTTGACCACCAGCTTCACGCCGTGTTCCTTGGCCAGGGCCAGGATGTACTCCTTCACCTGGAGCGGGTCGCTGGAGCGGAACACCTTGGCCCCGCGGGCCTCGGCGTTGCGCTTGAAGGTTTCCGCCAGCTCGTCCAGGTGGCAGGCGGCGGCGGACTTCACGTCCCGGATCTGCGCCCGGACCGCCTCGAAGTCGATGCCCTCGTAGGCCTTGGCCCGGCCGATCCGGTAGGCCTCGGAGAACCGCCCCAGGGCGCCGGTGAGGTTGGCGTTGTTCAGTGCGACGTTGACGGATTCCCTGAAGGCCGATTTCATGCGTTGCCCCTTTCAAGCTCGTCCACGAACACGATGATGAGCCGCTCTGGTCCGTGCACGCCGATGGTCAGCACCCGCTCGATGTCGGCGGTGCGGCTGGGCCCGGTGATCAAGGAAATGTAGCCGGTCTGGCTGGGATGGAGCTGCTTCAGCACCGTGGGCAGGTCGGCCCGCAGCCGGGATGTGCCCACCAGGGCCACGTGGATGGAGGGGAGGGTGGACACCAGGCGCTGTTCCACCTGGGCCGCGTCCACCACCAGGGTGCCGGTGGCGGCCACCGCCCAGTCCGCCTGGCTGATGCCGACCTTGGCGTCGGCGGCGGCCTGGCGGGTGATCTCGAAGCTGAGGCACGGGGCCTCGTTGGCGAGGTACTTCTTGCCGAATCCCTTCAGGATGGTGCCGTCCGCCCAGATCGCGCCGCGCCCCGGAACATCCTCGACCCCCTGCTCCTGCAGCAGGTTGATGACGAAGTCGAAGGCCTCCCGCTGGGTTGCCAGGCGGTGGACTTCGGCGCTGACGGCTTCCGCCCGGGCCTTGAAGGTTTCGAAAAGGGTTTCCATGGTACCGCCCTCCGAGAATAAATCCGGGGACCCGCGTCCCCGGCTTGACTGGGGCCTTACTTAGCTACCAGATTAACAAACGGAGCCACATAGGCCATCAAAAATACTGCGCAGCCGCCCAGCGCCGCCAGGGCGATGGAATGGAAGAACACATAGCGCAGGATGTCGCCTTCGTGGCCATACCACTGGGTCGCGGTGCTGGCCACCACGATGCTCTGGGCGTCGATCATCTTGCCCATCACCCCGCCCACGCTGTTGGCGGAGGCCATCAGTGCCGGCTGCACCCCGACCTGCTGCGCGGTGATCTTCTGGAGACTGCCGAACAGGACGTTGGAAGAGGTGTCCGATCCGGTCAGGGCCACGCCCAGCCAACCGAGCATGGTGCCGAAGAAGGGATACAGGGCCCCGGTGCGGGCGAAGGCCAGGCCCATGGTGGCATCCAGCCCGGCATAGCGGGTGAGGAAGCCGATGGCCATCATGGCCGAGATGGTGAGCAGGGAGAACCGGACCTTGATCAGCGTCCTGCCGTACAGCTTGACCATCTGGCCCAGGCCGAGCCCCGCGACGATGCCGGAAAGGATGGAGGCGATGAAGATGCCGGTCCCGGTCATGGACAGCCAGTTCAGCAGGAATACGGCCGGTTCCGGTGTGGGCTTGGTCACCACGGGCGGAACCCGCTGGACCAGCATGTGCAGGCCGTGCACCGGGAACTTGAACATGGAGAGCTTGTCCAGGAAGGTTTTGATGACCGGGGTGCCCCAGAGGCCGACCATGACGCTCAGGATCACCCAGGGCATCCAGGCCTTGACGATGACGCGGGTGGGCTGTTTGACCCTGCTCTCAGAGGTCCGGGTCGCGGAATCATGCTCCAGGGACCAGAGGTTCTTGGGCTTCCACATGAGCAGGAAGGCGATCAGACAGCCCATGGAGACAACCGAGGCGGCGATGTCCACCAGCCAGGGGCCATGCAGGTTGGAGACCAGCAGCTGGGTCAGGGCGAAGCTGCCGCCGGCCACCAGGATGGCCGGCCAGATCTCGCACATGCCCTTGAAGCCGGCGAAGGCCCAGATCAGCCAGAACGGCACCAGCAGGCAGAAGGGGGTCAGGATGCGGCCGACGTTGGAGCTGAGCACCAGCAGATCGATGCCGGTGACACCGTTCAGGGCGATGAGCGGGATGCCCAGGGCACCGAACGCCACCGGGGCCGTGTTGGCGATGAGCGACAGGCCCGAGGCCTGGAGGGGCTTGAAACCAAGGCCGATGAGGATCGCCGCGGTGACCGCCACCGGCGTGCCGAATCCGGCCGCGCCTTCGAAGAAGGATCCGAAACAAAAGGCGATCAGCAGGAGCTGGAGGCGGCGGTCCTGGGTGATGGTGGTCAGGCTCTCTGAGAGGGTCTTGAACAGGCCGGTCTCGACCGTGAGGATATACATGAAGATGACGTTGACGATGATCCAGCCGATGGGCATGAGGCCATAGCCGGCGCCGAACACGGCAGTGGCCCCGGCGACCTTGGCGGGCATGTGGAACCCGACGATCGCGGTCAGCAGCGCCGTGGCCAGGCCGAGCAGGGCCGCGAGGTGGGCCTTCACCTCGAAAATGGCCAGGGAGCCCAGGAGCACGACCACCGGCAGGGCCGCGATCAGGGTGGACAGCCACCAGTGTCCGGTCGGATCGTAGTTCTGGGCCCAGGGGATGCCCAGGGCCGGAAGCCTCAGGATCACGATGGCGAGGATGGCGACACAGACGAGAATGCCTGCCAGCATGCCCAGATCGGCGGCTGGCTGGGCATGGTCCTTGGCGGGCGCCGGTGGCCGGCCGGTGGAAGTTGTCATTGGGTCCTCCGTAAAAGGGTTGGTGGAAAGAAAAGCAAGGTGGTACAAGACTTCCCGGCCGGCGAGGCGGTCTCTCACCGGGGGCGATGCGGGCATAGGTTTGGCGGCCCAAGCCCGGAAGTCCGGGCATGGCCACCCAGGGGCGTGGTTGGTGCTCAGGGGAAATCGATATCAAAAATGGGGCCAGTTCAAAAGGATGCGATGGTTGATGGCCGCCCGGCAAAAAAAAAGGGTTAGCGGCTGGCAGAGCCGGGTTTGTGGTCGTTTTCAAGACATGACCGGGAGCCCGGAAACGACAACGTCCCGGCCGGAGCCGGGACGTTGTCTTGCAGGCGATGATGCGGGCTAGGGCTTGGGGGCCGGGGCCGGGGCCGGGGCAGGGGCTGCCACCACCACCGCCGCGGGCTTGGGCGGCGCGGCCGGGATCATGCCGGTGAAGACATAGGCCTGCAGCATGGCGATGATGCCGATGACCGCGGCGCCAATGATGGAGTGCCAGAACACCCAGCGGAAGATGGGCCCCATGGCGTGGACCCGTTCCTTGGGGTCGTCATAGCAGGCGGCGCAGGCCACCATGATGGACTGCGGGTCGATCATCTTGCCCATGACGCCGCCGGTGGAGTTGGTGGCCACCGTCAGCACTTCAGGGATGTGCAACTGCTGGGCGGTGATCCGCTGGAGGTTGCCGAACAGGGCGTTGGCGGCGGTGTCCGAACCGGTGAGGAAGACGCCCAGCCAGCCGAGGAAGGCCGCGAAGAACGGATACATGAAACCCGCGCTGGTGAAGGCCAGGCCGATCACCGCGTCGGTGCCGGCATAGCGGGTGAGGGCGCCCAGGCCGAGCACCTGGCCGATGACCAGGACCGGCTTCTTCATGCGCTGCAGGGTCCGGCCGACGGCCTCGGCCCACTGGCTGCCGCTCAGGCGGAGCAGCAGCCCCGAGAGGACCGCGGCCACGAACACGCCGGTGCCCACGGCGGAGAGCCAGTTGATGACGAAGCGCGCGACTTCGGGCTTGGCGCCCAGCGGCACCACCGGCGGGGTGCGCTGCACCAGGTTGTGCAGGGCGGGCATGTCCCAGTGGGGCAGCGAGAGCGTGCCGCTGAAACTGGTGCCCAGGAGGGTGGTGCTGAATTTGAAGTTCTCCAGCAGCTTGTCCAGGTGGATCTTGTACGACGGGCTGCCCCACAGGGCGCAGCAGCAGATGAGGAAGATCCAGG
The DNA here is from genome assembly GCA_003165415.1 of Holophagaceae bacterium. Taxonomy (GTDB): domain Bacteria; phylum Acidobacteriota; class Holophagae; order Holophagales; family Holophagaceae; genus Mesoterricola. Next base: position 8,375 of record PLUC01000227.1, on the reverse strand, counting down.
GCATCCAGGCGAAGACGGTCTGGCCCAGGGTGTACTTGTACTTCCAGGTGGTGATGTCGATGGTTTCGGCGACCTTTCCGGCCTTGCGTTCGGAACGGAGCAGGAAGCGCTTCTTGGGGTGCCAGAGGAAGCGCAGGAACAGGGCCGTGCAGATGACCGAGAACACGCCCGCGAGCACGTCGGTCAGCAGGTGGGTGGTGGCGTGGGAGGAGGAGATCCACTGCATCAGCGCGAAGGAGACGCCCGACACCGTCGCCGCCGGCCAGACTTCCCACACTTCGCTCCAGGCGCCGCCTTCCATCTTGACGAAGGCCGCGATCAGCCAGAACGGCACCAGGACCGAAACGAACGGCAGCTGATGGCCGGCCATGGTGGAAACGTGGAGTTCATTGAGGCCGCTCACCGCGGCCAGGGTGACGATGGGGGTGCCGATGGCACCCCAGGCGACCGGGGCGGTATTGGCCAGCAGGTTGAGCACGGCCGACTGGAACGGAGCGAAGCCCAGCCCCACCATTACCGCGCCGGCAATGGCCACGGGCGTGCCGAAGCCCGACGTGCCTTCGATGATGGAGCCGAAGGAGAAGGCGATCAGCAGCACCTGCAGCCGGCGGTCAAAGGAGATGTGGATGATCGATTCCTTGACGATTTCAAATTGTCCAGTGATGACCGTCATGGTGTAGAGCAGCATGGCGGACACGACGATCCAGACGATGCCAAGCAGGCCGGACAGCGTGCCGAAGGAGAAGGCGGAAATGGCCGCGGGCAGCGGCATTCTGAAGGCCAGGCAGCTGACGACGAAAGCTGCGAGAACCCCGTAGAACGCCGCGTAGGGCGCGGAGATACCGAAGCGCCGCACCCCGTCAGCATCCCTGTGCGGATGGACGGCAATGAAGTAGAGCAGTGTCCCTATGGGCACCACAGCCACCAGCGTCGACAAGAATGCGTTGCCGAATGGATTGTAGTTCTGGAAATACATGGCACCTCCCAAAGGTTTGGGTCTGAACTCATGCTTTACCGGGTTTAGGGTGTTGCATCGTATGCGGAGAGACGATGAGCCGTCCTTCCATGGGGGTTAACCGAAGGAGAATGATCCGGTCCTGCGCCGCCTAGTGGAAACTGAACCAACCCTTACCGTGCCTAGGCACGGGAGGGTCCAGAATTGAACGATTTTGTATTTCTGAATCATTCTTTCCCTGCTGGGATTTGATGTCAACAATTTTAAATTTTTCCGAGCGGATTCGGTTGGACTTAGGCCCTTGGGCCGCACTTCATTCCCACCTTGATGAGCCGGCACACCCTGGCCGCCGCCGCCTCGATGAGGGCGGGCCCCTGGCTGATGCAGACCTCCAGGGTCATGGGCTGGGGCACGATGCTGGCGAGGGCGTCGATCCCGTGGGCCAGCACGTCGTCCGCCCCCTGGTCCAGCCCACCGGACAAACAAACCACTGGAACCTGGTGTCGCCCGGCCACCTCGGCCACGCCCACCGGGGCCTTGCCCATGGCGGTCTGGGCATCGGTGCGGCCCTCGCCGGTGATGACCAGGTCGGCGCCGGTCACCAGGGCATCGAAGCCGGTGGCCTCCAGCACGATCTCCACTCCGGGCCGCAGCCGGGCCGGGGTGAACCAGAGCAGGCCGGCGCCCAGGCCGCCCGCAGCTCCGGCGCCCGGGAGTTCCGACACATCACGGCCGGTGGTGCGGGCCGCAACCTTGGCATAGATGCCCAGAGCCCGGTCCAGTTCCTGCACCATGTCCGGAGTGGCCCCCTTCTGCGGACCATAGATCGCCGAAGCCCCGCGCGGCCCGGTCAGCGGGTTGTCCACATCGCAGGCCACCATGATCTCGAGGCCCGCCAGCCGCGGGTCCAGGCCGGCCAGATCGATGCGGTCGAGCCGGGCGAGAGCCCCCCCGCCCTGGGGCAGGGACGCGCCATCGGCATCGAGGAAGCGCGCCCCCAGGGCCTGGGCGAGACCCGTGCCGCCGTCGTTGGTGGCGCTGCCGCCGATGCCGATGACCAGCTTGCGCAGCCCCGCGTCGAGCGCCGCCTTCACCAGCCAGCCGGTGCCCGCGGTGGAGGTGATCCGCGGATCACGCAGCTCTTTGGGCACCAGGGGCAGGCCCGAGGCCGAGGCCATCTCGATGACCGCGGTCCTGCCGTCGCCCAGCACGCCCCATAAGGCCCTGACGGGCTCGCCCAGGGGACCGGGCACCTCGGTGTATTCCAGGCGCCCGCCGGTGGCGGCCACCAATGCTTCCACCGTGCCCTCGCCGCCGTCCGCGATGGGCACCTTCTGCACCTGCGCATCGGGAAACACGGCATGGATGCCGCGTTCGATGGCTTGCGCCACGCCAAGGGCCGATACGCTGCCCTTGTATGAGTCTGGAGCCACGATGATGCGCATGGTGTCTACCTCCCAGGTGTGGACTCAGGGGACCAGCCCGGGGAACACGAACGCGAAGCCCCATGACATCAGCCCGACGAGGATCAGGAACGGGATGGTGTACTTGATCGTCTGGCGCATGATCAGGCCTTCCTTGCCCGCCAGGCCCACCGCGGCGGCCGCGATGACGATGCTCTGGGGCGAGATCATCTTGCCCGCGACACTGCCGGCGCTGCCGGCGGAAGCCATGAGGATCTCCGACAGCCCCATGCCCTGGGCGGTCAGCTTCTGCAGATTGCCGAACAGCGCGTTGGCGGAGGTATTGCTGCCGGTGAGGATCACGCCGATGGTGCCGAAGATCGGGGCCAGGGCCGGATAGACCTGCCGGTCCACCACCGAGATGATGCCGTTGGCCAGGGTGGCGACCATGGATATCTGCTTGGTGCCCAGGACGCCCCAGACGGCGAGCTTGGTCTTGGGATCGATGATGGGCAGGCCCATGTTCATCACTTCCGAGATGGAAAGAATGCAGGCCACGGCGATGAAGGACGGGATCATCTGCTTGAAGGTCTTGCCGACCTGCTGGCCGAAGGTTCCGTAATTGATGCCCAGGAAGGGGCAGGCGATCAGGCCGGAGAGCAGCATGATCGTGCCGGGGGTCTGCAGCCAGGTGAAGGTATAGAGCTTGCCGGGATTGTAGATCTCGGTCTTGAACAGCATGAAGTGCCAGCCGTCGGCGCTGCCGTTGAACAGCTTCATGGTGCTGGGCAGGTTCACGGCGATGACGATGACCGTCAGGAGCAGGTAGGGCAGCCAGGACAGGAACAGTTCCTTGGGGCGGAACCCCGTGGGCTTGGATTCGATGACGGTTTCGCCCTCGAACAGCCAGGGCTCGACCTTCCTCTGGTACTTCAGGTAGACGACCGTGGCGGTGAGGCAGACCAGGGCGCCCAGGATGGTGGCCAGCTCGGGGCCCAGGAGGTTGGACACCAGCAGCTGGGTGAGGGAGAAGCTGAGGCCGGTGACCAGGATGCAGCCCAGGGATCCCTTCACCCCCTTGGCCTTGGACATGGCGTAGACGGTGGCGAAGGCCATGATGAAGCCCAGGGGCGCCATGAACCGGCCGGTCATGATGGAAAGCTTCATGAGGTCCAGCCCGGTGGTCCTGGACAGGACCACGGTGGGGATGGCCAGGGAGCCGAACGGCACCGGGCCGGTGTTGGCCACCAGGCAGACCAGGGCGGCCAACATCGGGCTGTAGCCCAGGCCGACCAGGATGCTGGCGGGGATGGCCACCGGCGCGCCGAAGCCGCAGATGCCCTCCAGGAAGGCGCCGAAGCCGAACGCGATGAGCAGGGCCTGGGCGCGGCGGTCGATGGTCAGGTTGGCCATGGCCCCCTGCATCTTGTCCATCCACCCGGTGGTCTTCAGCGTGTTGTAGACCACCAGCGCGCCGAACGGAATGTACATGATCGGGAAGATGCCGGTCAGGCCGCCCTGCAGGGCCGCCAGCAGTGTCACCTGGGCCGGGAAGCCGAAGAGGAGGATCGCGGCGAGCACGGTCACCGCCCAGGCGACAATGGCGACCTTGTAGGCCGGCTTCATCAGCAGCGGAATGCCGATCAGCAGCACGAAAAGTGGAAGCGAGGCTACGAGAGCTCCAGGCACCATGATCCACCTCAATTTTGGGTTGTTCATATGGTAGCAGGGCTTGGGTGCCAGGAGACAGGTAATGTTATAGTCCCGTCCAGGTTTGAGTATCTGGAAGGTAGGGTGTCGTCTGTCTGGCCGGTCAGGGAGGAATGCACATGATTCGAGCGGTGGTGGTTGACGATGAGCTGCTCGCCCGGGAGGAACTGGAAGCGCTCCTGGCCGAAACCGGCGAAGTCACCGTCGTCGGCTCCTGCGCCAACGCCATCCAGGCCATCCGCACCATCAAGAGCACCCGTCCCGATGTGGTGTTCCTGGATATCCAGATGCCCAAGCTGGACGGCCTGAAGATGCTGAGCATGATCGATGCCGAGGTGGTGCCCTGCGTGGTCTTCGTCACCGCTTTCGACGAATATGCGATCAACGCCTTTGAAAAAAACGCCATCGACTACCTGCTCAAGCCGATCCAGCCTGAACGCCTGGCCCGGGCCATCGCCCGGCTCAAGCGATTCCTGGGTGAAGGGCACACCACCCGCTATGAAAGCCCCCTGATAGAGCGAATTCCGTGCATGGGGTCGCAAAGCATCAAGCTGATCGACGCCTCCGAGGTGGAATTCGTCCGCTCTTCCGAGATGGGGGTCCACGTGGTGACCTCCAAGGGGGAGTACCTCACCGAACTCACCCTGACGGTCCTGGAGGCCAAGACCCGGCACCTGGTGCGCTGCCACAAGCAGTTCCTGGTCAACATCCACCAGATCGACGAAATCATCCGCCAGGACCCCTCCACCGCCCTGCTCAAGACCCGTTCGGGCAAGCAGGTCCCGGTAAGCCGGAGATTTCTGGTGCATTTAAAGGAGTTATTAGGGATCTAAGCGGTTTTGCTTGACAGCGGGTGGAGACCTCATCTCAAATGATGGGGTGGTTGGTTGTTCGCATCCGTGATGGCGAGCCTCACCCTTACGGTCCTTGGTGACGGGATGCGCCCGTCGGTCTTTCCCAGCCTGCGGTTCCGCGCCCCAACATCGGCCTTCCGGTGGAGGCCAAGGCCCTGCTGCTCTGCGAGGTGGACGGCATGTCCCAGGACCTGGTGAACACCGAGGCCGAGGCGGTCATCGAAGTGCTCAAGCGCAACAACTGCGAGTACAAGGCCGCGAACACCGACGCCGAGCGCGACCAGCTCTGGGCGGCCCGGCGCAACGCGCTGCCGGCACTGGCTTCCCTCAACAACACCTGCATCGTGGAGGACGCCACCGTCCCGCGCAGCCGGATCACCGAGATGCTGGTGGCCTGCGAGCAGATCGCCGCCAAGTACCAGGTCACCATCGGCACCTTCGGCCACGCCGGCGATGGCAACCTGCACCCGACCATCCTGTTCGACAAGTACGACCTGGCCAAGACCGCGCAGGTGCACCTGGCCGTGGACGAGATCTTCGCCACCGCGCTGGCCCTGGGCGGCACCCTCTCCGGGGAGCACGGCATCGGCATGGCCAAGATGAAGTACCTGAAGGACGAACTGGGCCAGGGCGGGCTCGACCTGATGAAGACCATCAAGGAAGCCCTGGATCCGGACTGCTGCGGCAGCGGCGGCTCCTTCGTCCTGACCCACTACGACACCTCCTCGGCGCTGGGCAGGAACAAGGCCCAGGACATCAACCAGACCGGCGCCGGCACCGTGTCCGTGGGCTGCCCCGCCTGCATGATGCAGCTCCTGGACAACCTCGGGAGGTTCGGCAACCACCAGGAGGTGGCCCACTGCATTTCCCTGCTGGCGGAGTCCTACCGCAAGGAGAAGGGTGAATAAATTCAGGTAATGGTTCAGGTCCCTCCCATCGCGTCGGAAGCCCGTTGGTTTTGAAAAGTGCCTTTTCAAAACCAACCCTGATCGTTTTTTCCCTGAAGGTCCTGTTCGCGCCAAGCCGAGCCTGCCCTCATTGCGGTCGTGGCCAGTCGTCGGTCATTCCGCCGGAGCAATAAGATTACTGGCTAGGATCCTCACAGGTGAAGTTCCGGATGATCCCCGTTGGGTCTGTGGCGACCCTGAGCAGGTAGGACCGCAGGACGGTCTGGCTGAGGGGAACGTCCCTGGGTGCGGGCGGGCGCAGGCTGCGAGGCTGCAAAGACGGCTGGCCGGGCAGGACGGCTGGGACCCAGGTCTCGCCCCGCATGGGTTCAAGGAAGGGCAGCAGGGGCTCCCGGGGAGTTCCTTACATGAATGCTTCTCCCTGGCCGAACATTTCCACTGGATCCTCAGCCAGGCGGCACCGGGGAGCAAAGCCATCATCTGGGCCCACAACAATCACGTATCCAAGGCGCTCCGCCAGGACTGGATGGGTATCCAGCCCATGGGCCGCTATCTCCGGACGGTTCTGGGAGAGGATTACCTGGTCATCGGAACGGCTTTCCTCCGAGGCAAGTTCCTGGCCCAGGCCGAGGAGCGGGCAACCCATGATGTCCAGACTTTCGAACTGCCCCCCGAGCCCAAGGGAACCCTGGACGCAGCCCTCGCCTCCACGGGATATCCATTGCTGGCGCTGGACCTTCGCCAGATTCCCACCCAGGGGCAAAGCTCCGACTGGTTCCGGACGCCCCAGGGAACCTGGACGATCGGGGCGAAATTCAATCCCGCTGACAGGGATGTCAATACCCAGATGATCGTTCCCGCTGATTGCTATGACGTTCTCGTGTTCGTGGAGAGAACGAACCCGCCAAGGCATCGGGAGGAATAGGGTGGCGAAAGGTCATGATCATCCAAGACGCCGGGGTGGCCTGGTCCGCTCTACGAAAAACAGGAGATCAAAAGCCTTTGGAGCTACCATCGGGCATAAGTGGGCCTGACGCTCAGCTCTGGAAAATTCAGCACCGATCCTCCAGGTGCCCTGGGGAGTCTGGAACCAGGTTGCCGTTTCTCCTTGGGCGGGAATAAGCCGAAAGTCCAGGACCAGTAACGGCTTGCCGATGGCAGCCAGGGCGGCGTCCAGGGTGGCTTCACAATGGGCCGGAACGGTAAAGGTTTCAAGCGCCTTGGGATGGCTGCTGTTGTCGAGTGCCAGGAAGGTGCCCCTTCGAAAAGCTGTCCCCACAGCCAAGTAATCTTTTCCCAACGCCTCGTGCAAATGCCAGCCCATGGGTTCAACCCCGGTCCAGTCTTCGGGGAGGCATTTGGAAGCATGGTCGTTATGGACCCACACCACAACCTTTGACCCAGCCGGCATCCGGCGCCGAATCGTCTGGACCTGCTCTGCCATTGCTTTTTCGCGTGCATTGCGGCCTTCGATACCCTGGTCCGGCGTCATGGTTGCCAAAAGGGGATCAATGCCGAAAACGCTAACCTTGGCCGGATGAGCCGGGTTCGCATTGTATTGCCGCAACCACAGGGCAAGATTCAGGACCTCACGGGTGGGCCCTGTCCAAAAACCCAACTCGCGGACCGCTTGTTCCGGGTTTCCAGTCCCTTGAAGGATGTAGGCATTGAGCGCAACCGTGTCAGCGGGGTCCGCTTCAATGCCGAACGCGGTGAATCCCAATTGCTCTATGAGAAAAACGATGAGGCGGTGTGTTAGTTGAGTGAATTCCCGAGTGCCATGGCACGCTTCTCCCACCGCCAACACTTTGGCGGATCCGACCATGGCGGCCAGGGGCGCCAGGTCATCTTGGGCTTGGTTGGGATCGCAGGAAACAAGGCCAACGGCATGCTCCCGGATCCAATCGGTAACCACCTTTGAGGGGATTGAAGGAGCGGGCGTCAGGGGCAGGTCGATATGGGTGATTGGCCCAGCCAGGGTGACCATAGATTCCCGCTCACCGAACCCCTGGGCACGGGCTGCAATAGCGTAACGACCTGGTGGAAGGCAGAGACAGAAATGCCCGTTCTTCACCTCCCTCACATAGATTGGACCTTCTCTGGGATTCAAGTCGCCCCTGAGGTCCTGAGTGGAAGCCAGGGCGACCAGACCGTTGGGTGGGGGAAGGCCATTCACTGGCACAAGTCGACCTTCGAGGAAACTGGTTCCGGGTCCTAGCCGGAGGGTTAACCGTGGCGCGCCCGTCCTGACGCTGGAAGTGCGATAAAGAACCCCGCCCGTACCTTCCAGCCCTGGATGGGTAATGGAAAAGGTATAGGCGCCTCGCCTGAGCTTCAGCCGAAATTTGCCTTCACGATCCGAACGGACCCAGTGCAGCAACTGCCATGGATCCGATTCAGGGTTGAGGTTTGCCGGGAAGGCTGCAACTGTAGCGCCTTCCACTCCCTTCCTATTCGGACCCTCTACCTGCCCAGTCATGGTGGTAAAGAATAAAAATGGGCGGGCAAAGGCGATTAGCGCGAATATGCCCACCAAAGCCACTAG
>PLUC01000044.1 GCA_003165415.1 Holophagaceae bacterium | reverse complement strand
TCAGCCCAGTTCCAGCATCCGTCGCACCGGCCCCAGCGCCTTCAGCCGCACGGCTTCATCCAGCTCGATCTCCGGGCGCAGGTCGCGCAGGGCAAGGTAGAGCTTTTCCAGGGTGTTGAGCTTCATGTACGGGCAGAGGGAGCAGTTGCAGCCGCTGTCCACGGGGATGGGGATCAGCTCGGCCTCGGGCCGCAGCTTGTGCATCTGGTGCAGGACGCCGGCTTCGGTGCCGATGATGAAGGCCTTGGCCGGGCTGGTGCCGACGTACTGGAGCAGACCGTCGGTGGAGCCGACATAATCGGCCATCTGGCTCACGCTGGCGTCGCATTCGGGGTGCACGATGAGCTGCGCCACCGGATGGGCGGCCTTGAGCTGGGCCACCCGCCGGGCGGTGAACTGCTCGTGGACGATGCAGAAGCCGGGCCAGAGCACCATGTCGCGCCCGGTGCGGGCCATGACCCAGCTGCCCAGGTGGCGGTCCGGGGCGAACACGATCTTGCGCCCGGCGGGAATGCTCTGCACCACCCGCTCGGCGTTGGAGCTGGTGCAGATGATGTCGGAGAGCGCCTTCACCCCGGCGGAGCAGTTGATGTAGCTCACCACCACGTGGTCGGGGTAGCCCTTGAGCCAGGCGGCGAAGGCGTCGGCGGGGCAGCGGTCGGCGAGGCTGCAGCCGGCGTCCAGGTCCGGTAGCACCACCCGCTTGCCGGGGTTGAGGATCTTGGCGGTCTCGGCCATGAAGTGGACGCCGCAGAAGGCGATCACTTCCGCATCGGTCCTGGCCGCGGCCTGGCTGAGCCGCAGGCTGTCCCCGACGAAGTCGGCCAGGTCCTGGAGTTCGGGATCCTGGTAGTAGTGGGCCAGGATCACCGCCTTCCGCTCGACGCGCAGGCGGCTGATCTCCGCCATCAGATCCAGGGAGGGATCGACGGTTTCCAAGGCGTGGACGGAGGGGGCGGGCGCGCTCATCGGAATATTCTACCGCCCTTAGGACAACGATGGAGAATGGGTGACAAGAGGGCTTGTTCCTCTAGGTTTTTTCATGGCGAGGTCCTGTGTTTTAAACAGAAACGCATTGAAATCGCCCCAGGTTCCCTTACTCTGGAGGTCGGTTGCACCCGGTTCTTTCATGTCAGCCCCGCCCGGGGCTAGGCTTTTTACTTCCCATCTCACCCGGAGGGTCCATGTCCAACGCGCAGGCAGTGAAAGGCTCTGAAATCCACAGGCTGGACCAGATGAAGGTCAGCCGCTTTTTCGGGTGCAACACGTTCAACGAGCGCACCATGCGCGAACGCCTGCCCCGGGAAGTGTTCAAGGCCTTCCGGCAGTGCCTCAAGCGGGGCGAGCCGCTCTCCCCGGACATCGCCCACGGGGTGGCGGCGGCCATGAAGGAGTGGGCGCTGGAGCACGGCGCCACCCACTTCACCCACTGGTTCCTGCCCATGACCGGCGCCACCGCCGAGAAGCACGACGCCTTCATCTCCTGGGACGAGCCCGGGGTGGTCATCGAGAAGTTCTCCGGCGGGCAACTCATCCAGGGGGAACCCGACGCCAGCTCGTTCCCGTCCGGCGGCCTGCGGGCCACCTTCGAGGCCCGCGGCTACACCATCTGGGACGCCACCAGCCCGGCCTTCCTCATGGAAGGCCCGCTGGGCATCACCCTCTGCATCCCCACCGCCTTCGTGGGCTACCACGGCGAGGCCCTGGACAACAAGGTGCCGCTGCTGCGCTCCATGGAGGTGGTGAGCCGGGCCGCGGTGGAGGCCCTGAGCCATTTCGACAGCCGCGCCACCTCGGTGGTGGCCCAGTGCGGTCCGGAGCAGGAGTACTTCCTGGTGGACCTGGAACTGGCCCGCAAGCGCCCCGACCTGCTGTTCGCCAACCGGACCCTCCAGGGCGCGCGCCCGCCCAAGGGCCAGGAACTGGAGGACCACTACTTCGGCAGCATCAAGGAACGGGTGCTGGGGTTCATGCAGGAAGTGGAGCTGGAGCTGTTCAAGCTCGGCATTCCCGCCAAGACCCGGCACAACGAGGTGGCCCCCAACCAGTTCGAGCTGGCGCCCATCTACGAGCCGGCCAACATCGCCTCCGACCACAACCAGCTGATGATGGAGATCATGAAGGCCGTGGGCGAGCGCCACGGCCTGGCGGCCCTGCTGCACGAGAAGCCCTTCGCCGGGATCAACGGCTCGGGCAAGCACGTGAACTGGAGCATGGCCACGGATGAAGGCCACAACCTCCTGGAGCCGGGCCGCACCCCGGAGGAGAACCTCCAGTTCCTCTACTTCCTGGGGGCGACCCTGAAGGCCATCCACCGCCACGGCGGCCTGTTCCGCGCCGCCATCGCCTTCGCCGGCAACGACCACCGGCTCGGCGCCAACGAGGCGCCGCCGGCGATCATNNTCACGGGCAACAAGTTCGAGTTCCGGGCCGTGGGCTCCTCCCAGGCCATCGCCTTCCCGCTCACGGTCATCAACGCCACCGTGGCCGAGGCCCTGGACGAGATGAACGGCCGGATGGAAGCCCAGATCAAGGCCGGCCGCTCCACCCGCGCCGCGGCCATGGAGGTCATCCGCGAAGTCATCACCGAGACCCGGGCCATCCGCTTCGAGGGCAACAACTACTCCGCCGAATGGAGGCAGGAGGCGGAGAAGCGCGGGCTGCCCCACGCCAGGAACACCGTGGCCGCCCTGCACATCTGGGACGAGCCCGCCGCCCGGGAAGTGCTCACCCGCAGGGGGATCCTCACCGCCGAGGAGCTCGAGGCCCGGATCCACATCCGCCACGAGCAGTATCAGAAGGTCGTCGCCATCGAGGCGCAGGTGCTCCGGGAGATGGCCGAGACCATGCTGCTGCCGGCGGTCATGGACGACCTGTCCTGCCGGGCCGACGCCATCCTCAAGCTCAACGCCGTCGGCATCGTCATCCCCGCCCCCCTGAAGGAAGCCCTGGAAACCCAGACCCGGCTGGCCGGCATCGCCCAGGAGCGGCTCTCGGCCCTCAAGACCGCCATGACCACCGCCGAGCACGTGCCCGAGGAGGCCCACGCCAAGCGTTCCGAAGCCTACGGCACCGGGGTCCGCGAGGCCCAGGAGCTGCTGCGCGACGTGCTCGACCAGCTGGAGAAGGACTGCGCCGCCGGGCGCTGGCCGATCCCCGTCTACCGCGACCTGCTCGCGCCGCTGATCTAGTGGTCGAGGAACCAACAACCATTCTGCCGCCTCCCATCCTTGCCTCCGCCTCGCCCCGGCGCCGGCAGTGGATGGAGGCGCTGCGGATCCCGTTCGAGGTGTGGATCCCCGAGGTGGACGAGACGCCCCTGGAGGGCGAGGAGCCCGGAGCGATGGTGGCGCGCCTGGCCCGGGCCAAGGCCGAAAGCGCGGCCCGGGCCCATCCGGACCGGTGGGTCATCGCCTCCGACACCACCGTGGCGGTGGACCACCACGTCCTGGGCAAACCGGTGGACGCGGCCGACGCGGCGCGCATGCTGATGCTGATCCAGGGGCGCAGCCACCAGGTGCACACCGGGCTGTGCCTGCGCAGGAACGACGAGGCGCATACCCTGGTGGACACCGCCGCGGTCTTCCTGCGGCCGGTGACCCCGGCCCAGGCCCGCTGGTACGCCGGCACCGGAGAGCCCATGGACAAGGCCGGCGCCTACGCCGTCCAGGGCATCGCCGCCCTGTTCATCGACCGGATCGAGGGCAGCTTCGCCACGGTGATGGGCTTCCCGGTGGAACGGTTCGGGGAGCTGGCGGGACGGCTGGGGCTGCTGGGAACATGGCTGGGAATGCCCTAGTACTACTGTGTTAA
>PLUC01000170.1 GCA_003165415.1 Holophagaceae bacterium | reverse complement strand
GTATCATCGCCATTATCGGCATCATTCTGCTGATCGGTATCGTGGAAAAGAACGCCATCATGATGATCGACTTCGCCCTCCAGGCCGAGCGCGAGGAGGGCAAGAGCACCACCGACGCGATCTTCGAGGCGTGCGTGCTGCGCTTCCGGCCGATCCTGATGACCACCATGGCAGCGCTCCTGGGCGCCCTGCCCCTGGTGCTGGGCACCGGCATGGGCTATGAGCTCCGCCGTCCGCTGGGCATCACCATCGTCGGCGGGCTGCTCCTAAGCCAGTTGCTGACCCTCTACACGACCCCGGTGGTCTATCTGGCCCTGGACCGGCTTCGCCTGCGGATGCGGGGAAAGCCGGCCGGCAGCCCCAGCCTGGCGCCGTCAACCTAGAGAAAGAAGGCATGATGTCCACCACGCCGCGCAGTTCCCCTGAACAATCCCAAGTGGCCGGCCTGCTCCGTGCGGCGGCCATCGGCCTGTGCCTGATGACCGCGTGCAACGTCGGGCCCAGGTATGTGGCTCCTTCCGATCCCGCTCCGCCGGCCTTCAAGGAAGCCGCCGGCTGGCGGCCGGCGCAGCCCCAGGACGCGGCGCTCAAAGGCAAATGGTGGGAGATGTACGGCGAACCCGAACTGGACGCGCTCGAAGCCCGGCTGGACATCAACAACCAGAATATCGCCGTCTATTTCCAGAACTTCATGGCCGCCCGCGCCCAGGTGGGCCAGGCCCGTGCGGGCCTGTTCCCGACCGTGGCGCTGGACCCCGCCTTCACCAGGGTGGGGACCAGCCAGGCCAATGCGGGCGTTGCCGCTTCGCCCAGCGGCCGCACCACCGTCAACGAGTTCTCCCTGCCCATCGACGTGTCCTGGGAACCTGATCTGTGGGGCCGCATCCGCAACACGGTGCGCGAGTACCAGTACGCCGCCCAGGTGAGCGCCGCGGACCTGGAAAACGAGCGCCTCACGGAGCAGGCCGACCTCGCCGAGTTCTTCTTCCAGCTCCGCGGGCAGGACGCGCTGCAGGCTATCTTCGATCGCACCGTCGAAGCCGACCGGAAGTCGCTGGACCTGGCCCGCGCCCAGGCCGACACCGGCATCGGCGGCGAAGAGGCTGTGGCCCAGGCGGAAGTGACGCTGGCCAACGCCGAGGCGGCGCGCATCGGCGTCGCCGTGAACCGCGCCCTGTTCGAGCATGCCATCGCAACCCTGATCGGCACCCCCGCCTCCACCTTCTCCATGCCGGTGAAGGGACTGGCTACCCCGGTGCCCGCGGTCCCGGTGGGCATCCCGTCCCAGCTGCTGCAGCGCCGTCCGGACATCGCCTCCGCGGAACGCGCCATGGCGCAGGCCAATGCGGTCATCGGCGTGGCTACGGCCGCCTACTATCCGTCGCTGAGCCTCGCCGGGAGCATCGGCTTCCAGTCGTCCACCCTGCCCAGGCTGTTGTCGGCCCCGTCGTTCTTCTGGTCCCTGGGGGCGTCGGCCTCCCAGGCGATCTTCGACGCCGGCCTGCGCAGGGCGGCGGTGGCCCAGTACACCGCCCTCTACAATGCCAGCCTTGCCAACTACCGGCAGACCGTGCTGACCGCGTTCCAGCAGGTGGAGGACTCGGTGGCGACGCTGCGCATCCTTTCCCGGCAGATCGTCCAGCAGGACGCCGCGACCCAGGCCGCACAGCACTATGTGGATATCGCCCTGGCGCGCTACCAGACCGGTCTCGATTCCTACCTCGCCGTGACCATCGCCCAGACCACGCTGCTGGGCGACCAGCAGACCCTGGTGACCCTGCGCGTGGCCGAGATGACCGCCTCGGTCCAGCTGACCCAGGCCCTGGGCGGCGGTTGGGACGTCTCCCAGCTTCCCGGGACAGCCCAGGTGGCGTATAACAAATAATTAATTACAAGAACCGCCGCAGTTGGGTGGGCGTGCGCTCCAGCACCGCGTCCGGCAGGAAGTAGTCGGCCACCAGCGGCACCTGGGGGTCCACCGCGTAGGGGGCGAAATCGGTGACGCCCTCGGCGCGCAGGACCTCCTCGTCGATGAAAAAGTGCCCCGTGCATTCCCGGGCGGGCTTGGTGAGGATGGCGTACGCCGCGTCGGCCACGATCTCCGGACGCCGGCAGGCCCGGGTCATGGCTTCGCCCCCCAGCAGGTTGCGCACCGCGGCGGTGTCGATGGCGGTGAGCGGCCAGAGGGAGTTCACGGCGATGCCGTCCTGGCGGAACTCCTCGGCCATGGCCAGGGTGCACAGGCTCATGCCGAATTTCGCCATGGTGTAGGCCGGGTGCGGCGCGAACCACTTGGCCCGCAGGTCCAGGGGCGGGGACAGGGTGAGGATGTGCGGATTGACGGCCTGCTTCAGGTGGGGGAGGCAGGCCTTGGAACAGAGGAAGGTGCCCCGGGCGTTCACCTGGTGCATCAGGTCGTAGCGCTTGAGGTCGGTGTCCAGGGTGCCGGTGAGGGCGATGGCGCTGGCATTGTTCACCAGGATGTCCAGGCCGCCGAAGGCCGCCACGGTCTGGGCCACGGCGGCCAGCACCAGGTCCTCGGCGCGCACGTCGCCGACGATGGCCAGGGCCCGCCCGCCCGCCGCCTCCACCTCCGCCGCGGCGCTGAACACCGTCCCCGGCAGCCTGGGGTGGGGCGCCGCGGTCTTGCCGAGGATGGCGACGTTGGCGCCGTCCCGGGCGGCCCGCAGGGCGATGGCGAGGCCGATGCCGCGGGTGGCGCCGGTGATGAGAAGGGTCTTCCCTCGCAGGGTCATGGTTCCTCCAGGCTCCGGGGCATGCCGGCCGTGAGCCAAGGCTACCTGTCCCGGAGGACGCTGGAAAGGAAACCGTTCATTCAACCCCAGGATGGTTTCCAGGAGTAGAATTCAGTCCCCATGGGAAAGGTCGCACCCTTGAACCGCCTGATCCTGGTCCTCGCCATCCTGGGCTCCGGCCTGGCTGTCGCTTCCCCCCCTCCCGCACAGAAGCCCGCCCCGGAGCCCTTCCCCAATCCGCCTCCGCCGCCGCCGGCCCCGTCCCGGGAGGTTCCCGCACCGCCGCCCAAGCCGGTGCCGCCGGCCCCGGAACCCGGGCCCGAACCCAGGCCGAAACCCGGGCCCCAGCCCGGACAGCCGGTGCCGGCGTAGCACCGTTGGATCACGTTTGGCTTAATCGTTCGGCTGGGCACAAGCAACCGTAGGGGAGCAAGCTCCCCAACGGTTGCTAGCAGCTACTGGAGGGCCTGGTCGAAGAAGGCGTTGAGCTCGCCGCCCAGCCTGGCGAGGAAGGCGGCCCGGTCGAAGCCCGGAGGGTTCGCGCCGATGTCGCCGTCCGGCGAGGGGATCGGCAGGGTGGGGGTGTCCATGAACGCGAAGTGCCAGGCGTTGGCCACGCGGTGCAGCTGGGCGCCGGGCATGTTCCGGGCGACCCATTCCGCGTGGAAACGCGGCACCAGGAAGCGGTCGAGCTCGGCCTCGTAGATAGCGGTGGGCACCTGGATGGCGGCCAGGGACGCGGCGGTGAACACGACCCCCACCGGGGCCATGGCCACCACGGCCCGCACCCGCCCGTCCCGCAGCGGAGCCCTGGGCGCGGCCGGCGCGGGGGCCGGGTGCCGGGTCGAACCGCCCATGCCGCAGAAGATGGGGTCCTCGGCGCACTCGTCCTTGCAGTGCCTGGCGATCCTGGACAGGTCAGGTTCCCCGCCCGCCAGGGCCAGGACGGTGTATCCCCCCGCCGAGTGTCCCAGGGCACCGATGCGGGGACCGCGGGCATCCCGGGCGATGCGGTCCTTCCACTTGGGGTCGAGCAGCAGGACGTCGATGACGCGGCTGACCTGCCCTGGCCGAACAAAGAAATAGCGGTCGGGGGTGTCGGTCAGCAGCGTGTGGTTCTGCCAGTTGTCGCCCGGATGGCGCAGGGCCGCCACCAGGTAGCCGTGGCTGGCCAGCGCCTCCGCCAGGCGGCTGTGGCCCAGCTCGGAGCCGCCGGTGCCGTGGCTGAGCATGATCAGCCCCCTCACCGCGGCTTCCGGCGTCCCATGGAAGGCGATGTTGAGGGTGAACGGGCCCATGGGGATGGCCCTCGACGGGTCCTGGGTGGGGTAGTACAGGGCCACGATCGTGGCCGGGGCGTCCGGGGTGGCGCCGGGGACGTCCATCTGCGTCCAGCCCACCTGGGATGCCAGGAGCTGGACCGCGGCGAGCAGGCCGGATAGCCATAGGAAGAAGTGCCGGGCACGGGCTCGCATGGGGGTCCTCCTCAGGGCTGAAGCGACGATGGGTGGGAGATCTTTACTGATTCCCGTCCATGCATACCACACCTGCCGGGCTCCCTCACCGTGAAAAGGCGGAGCCAGGTGTAGACTGTTTCAGCCCAACGGGAAAAAACATTGCCCAAGCGCCTTCCTCTCTTTTTGCGACGAGTGTTCTACAGCCTGCGCGGCGGTTTCCTGATCCGGCCGCTGAGCGTGGCCCTGGTCCTGGGTTGCATCGGGGCGCTGCTTTCCGAAACCGAGGAGGCCTTCCCCGCCATCAATGCCTGGGTGCCGCGAACCCTCTTCCCCTCCCATACCGATCCCCAGGTGGCCCAGGTCATTCTCGGCGGCATCGCCACCTCCATCATGACGGTGGTTTCCATCGTCTTCGCCATTCTCCTGATGACGCTGACGCTGGCTTCCATGCAGTTCTCCCCGCGCATCATCGTGAGTTTTTCCAGGGACCGGGTCACCCAGTGGACCCTCGGGATCTTCCTCGGCACCTTCTCCTATTGCATGGCCGCTCTGCCCGCGGCCAGGTCCGTGCCCTACCCGTTCGCGCCGGTGGCCACGGTCCTGGGCGCGATGGTGCTCGCCATCTCCTGCGTCGCGCTGCTGCTTTTCTTCATCCACCACATTTCCCATGCGATCAGCGTCAATTTCATCGTGGACAGGATCGCCGCCGAAACCGAGGCGGTCATCGACGAGATCATGCCGCGGCCCCACAGGGTGCGCCGGCCGGGCATGGTGGGTCCCGACCAGCTGGATCCGGGCGAGGCGGTGATCCGTTGCCCCGTTTCGGGGTACATCCGGTTCATCGATACCAAGCGCCTGGCGGAATTGGCCAAGACCTGCCGGGTGAGGGTCAAGGTGCTCCGGCGGGTCGGCCATTTCGTGCCGGAGGGATTGCCGCTGCTGCTGGTGTCCAAGCCGCTCAAGCTGTCCCCCGACCGGGTCGCCGCCCTGCTCCGGGCCTTCGATCTCGGCCCAGCCAGAACCCTGCAGCAGGACATCGAGTTCGGGGTGCTGCAGATCGTCGATATTGCCCTGAAAGCCATCTCGCCCGCCGTGAACGACCCCACGACCGCCATCAACTGCGTGGACCAGCTCAGCCGGATCCTCATCCGCTTCTCCTCCAGGGACCAGCCGGCACCCATGCTCTACGACCCGCCAGGGGTCGCCCGCGTGGCCATTCCGTGGATCGGCTTCCACAAGCTGCTGGCTTCGGCCTTCGAGCAGATAAGGTTCTACGCCAAGGCGGACATCTCCGTCAGCATGCGGCTGTTGCGGGCTTCCGGCGATATCGCCGCCTGCACCCAGGATCCCGGGTACCGCGAGGCGCTCGGGGAGTTCGGGAGCCGCGTGGTAGCGGGCTGCGACGGGCACGTGGACGAACGGGGAATGGCGGAGTTGCGCCGCCGCCTGGCCCGGGTCGACTAGCCCGACTGAGGCGCCCGTTGTCCCGCCCGTCGCGCCTTCTCGTTTCGTTCGGGTCCCAAAGCAGTGCGCCGACCCATCGGTGCGTGAGAGCCTTGGCTCATGCTCGGCGGCTCTGCCGCCTGCGCGTGAGCCAAGTTCTCACGCTGGCCTTCCCCGCCTGGATTCCTGGTTTCGGTTCAATGGAAGAGGTGGCGCTGGTTTGATCCCATGGACCTCGGGTCCCGGACTGGATGCCGCGAATCGTTTTCCAATGACTGGTGACGTATCCAAAAAACCCGGCGGGGAAGGCCTGCGTGAACTCTTGCAGCGCCCGCAGCGCAGCGAGGACGCTTCAAGAGATTCACGCACCGGTGGGTCGGCGCAAAGCTATGGGACCCGAACGAAACGAGAAGGCGCGACGGGCGGGACAACGGACGCCCCGGTAGTACTAGTCATCCAGCCCGGAGAGGTCGGGCACTGAGGCTCCGTTCCCCAGGGCCTCCTTGTTGCGCCAGATCCCGTTGAACCGGCCGTAGAGGGAGCTGAACCCGGGATGCAGGTTGCCGTCCTGCTCCAGGGCCTTGAGCTCGGCCTGGAGGAGTTTCTGGGCCACGTCCTGCTGGACCTGCTCCACCAGGGCCTTGCGGGTGGCGAAGGTGAGCGGCTCGGCCGGGGTGCGGGCCTGGATCCGGGCCACCCACAGCTTGCCGTCGGGGGTCCACAGGGGGGGCGTGAGCTGCCCGACGGCGGTGTCCAGCAGGGCCTTGCGGATACCGGGGTGCTGCCCCAGTGCGCCCAGGCTTTGGATGGTGACGGCGGTCTCGGGCTTGGGGACGCCCACGGCCTTCAGGTCGCCGCCCTTGAGGGCGTCCTGGGCCTTGGCCAGGAGGATCCGGCGGGCCTCCTCCACCTTCCAGGCCTCCAATACCTGGTCCTTGATCTCGGCCAGGGGCGGGATGGCGATGGGGCGCTCCTCCTGCACCCGGAACACCATGAAGCCGTCCTGGGTCTTCTGGATCTTGGAGACCTGGCCCACGTCCAGGCGGAAGGCCTCGCCCACCGCGCCCTGGCTGCCGGGCAGGCCCTCGACGCCGGTGGCGGAATCCCGGGTGAAGGCGGGACTGGTCTGGACCTTCAGGCCCAGGTTCTTGGCGGCGGCGTTCAGGTCACCGCGGTCCCCGGTCTTCTTGACCAGCTGCTGGAGCTTGTCCTTGGCCTTGGTCTCGAAGCGCTCCCGGGTCAACTGCCCCCGCAGTTCTTCCTTGACCTGGTCGAAGGTCTTCTCCCGGCGCCCTTCCAGGCGGATGAGGTGGATGCCGAAGCTGGTGCGCACGGGCTGGCTGATTTCGCCGATCTTGAGGGCCACGGCCGCCTGCTCGAAGGGCTTCTGCATCTGGCCGGACTGGAACCAGCCCAGGTCACCCTTGTTGCCCTTGGCGCTGGGATCCTCGCTCACGGCCTCGGCGGTCTTGTTGAAATCCTGGCCGGCCAGCAGCTTGGCCCGGAGGTCCAGGGCCTTCTTCATGGCCTCGGCCACCTGGGCGTCGTTCTCTGCCTTGAACAGGATGTGGCTGGCCTTCAGTTCGGTGAACTGCCCCTTCTTCCCGTCATAGACCGCCTTCACCGCCGCGTCGTCGGCGGGCGGCAGGGCCAGGGCGGCGGGGGTCAGGGCCACGTAGGCGATCACCCGCCGGGGCCCGGTCTGGAAGCGCGCGCCGGAATCCTTCAGGAAGGCCTCCAGCTTGGCCGGGCCGGGGTCCGGCACCTGGGACGGATCGGGCGCCTGGGTGGCGGCCTCGAAGCTGATCTTTTCGTTGCGGACCCGGTTCTCCAGGTTCAGCCAGGCGTCATCCACCGGCACCTGGGTGGCGGCCTGCTGGAACAGCTTCTGCCCGGCCAGGGTGGCGGCGAGGTCCGTTTCCATCTGCTTGAGGCTCATGCCGTGCTCGCGCAGGGTGTCGTTGATCTCGGCGCTGGGCATCAGCTTGTTGTCCTGCCCCACGAACCCGAAGCGCCGCAACTGGGCCTCCAGGGCGTTCTTGATCTCCCCGTCGGTGACCACGATGCCGTGGCGCTCGGCCAGTTCCTCCACCAGCTTGGCCTGCACCAGCTGGGAGACCGCCTGGTTCTGCATGAGCGGCGCCAGCGACTCGAGGTCGGCGTCCTTGCCCAGGCGCTTGGCCATCTCGCGCATGGGACCCTCCAGGTCGTGCCGGGTGATGTCCCGGCCGAAGACCCGGGCGACGATGTTGTCCGGAGCGTCGGGGCTGCCGTGGCTGGGCGCCAGGTAGGCCACCATGCCCAGGAGCACGACCATCATGACCACGGCCATGGGAGCCTGGTTGCCTTTGAACACTTGCCGGAAATTGCGAAGCATTGGGATCTCCAGAGGGCACGACGAAGCAGGACCGGGGGCCGGAATCTACTAGGTTATCAAAGCTGGGCGCTTTGGCATAAACTGATTCATAGAGGAACCGATGGCCGTACGAAAAGTGATCACCTGGGGTGACCCGCGACTCAAGATCAACAGCGCCGATGTGGGCGAATGGAGCCCCGAGCTGGACCAGCTGGTGGCCGACCTGTTCGAGACCGCCCGGGACGAGGACGGGGTGGGCATCGCCGCCCCGCAGGTTGGCATCAACATCAACATCGCGGTGGTGGATTCCTCCTGCGGCGTCGACCCCGCCGCCCGGATCGTGCTCATCAACCCCGAGATCGTCCGCCAGGAAGGCTCCCAAGTGGGCTCGGAGGGCTGTCTTTCCATCCCCGGCATCCACGAGGTGCTGGAACGCCCCAAGCAGGTCTGGGTGAAGAACCGGCTGCCGGACGGCTCCTGGGTGGAGCTGGAGGGCGAGGACCTGCTGGCCAGGGCCTTCTGCCATGAAGTGGACCACCTCAGGGGGCGGCTGTTCGTGGAGTACTTCGGCCCGGTGAAGCGCCAGTTCCTCCAGCGCCGCTACAACAAGCAGCGGTCGCGGGAATAACCGTGGCACGGATCGCCTTCCTGGGCACCCCGGCCGCCGCGGTGCCGGCCCTGCGCGCCCTGGCCGCCGCCGGGGTCGCGGCGGTGTTCTGCAACCCGGACCGGCCCCAGGGCCGGGGCCGGCACCTGGAGCCGCCGCCGGTGAAGCGGGCCGCCCTGGAGCTTGGCCTGGAGGTGCGCCAGCCGGAGCGGTGGAAGGCGCCGGAGACCCGGGAACTATGGGAGGCGCTGGGCATCGATCTGGCCGTGGTGGTCGCCTATGGGCACCTGCTCCCCGGCTGGATGCTGGACGGGTGCGGGCTGGGGGTCTGGAACCTGCACTTCTCGCTGCTGCCGCGCTGGCGCGGGGCCGCCCCGGTCAACCGGGCCATCCTGGAAGGGGACGAGGCCACCGGGGTGAGCCTCATGCGTCTCACGCCGGGGCTGGACGAGGGCCCGGTGCTGGCCCAGCGCCGCCGCCCCATCACCCTCCAGGACACCGCCGAGGGCCTGCTCCCGGCCCTGGCCCAGGACGCGGCGGAGCTGCTCCAGGCCCAGCTTCCGGCCCTGCTGGCGGGAACCGGGATCCCGGCGCCCCAGGACGACGCCCTGGCCACCCTGGCGCCCAAGCTCACCAAGGCCATGGCCAGCCTGGACCCCAGGCGCCCGGCGGCGGAACTGCACCGCCAGGTGCGGGCCCTGCAGCCCTGGCCCGGGGCGGAACTGACCGTGCGCGGCACCCTGGTGAAGGTCTGCGCGGTGGGCGGCCTGCGGGCCGATCCCGGCCTCCCGGGCACCCTGGCCTGGAACCGCCAGGGCGCCTGGCTCACCGCCGGGGATGGGATGGCCCTGGAACTGACCCTGCTGCAGCGCCCGGGCAAGCCGGTGCAGCCGGGACCCCAGGCGCTGCAGCTTTGGGGCGCGGCCGGAACCGCCGAAGTCTGACCCTCAAACGCCAAATGGCTTGATGGCCTCGTCGATCTTGGCGGCCAGGGCGTGGTCCTTGGGGGTGACCCCGCCGGCGTCGTGGGTGGTGAGGGTGATGGTCACGTAGCCCCAGCCGAAGGCGATGTCCGGGTGGTGGTTCATGGCCTCGGCCGGGCCGACGATCCGGCTCACGATGTTGAAGGCGGTGAGGAAATCGGGGGTCTTGATGGCGCGGCGCAGGGTGTTGTCTTGCTCGGTCCAGGTCATGGCGGTGCTCCTCTGAATGTTCTATGTGGGCAAGGGGTCCAGGAGTTCCCCCACTTCGCGCAGCAGCAGCCAGTCCTCGGGGTACTGGCCCAGCTCCCGCTGGATGGACCGCAGCCTGGCCGGGTCGGGGCGCCCCGCTTCCCGCATGCCGGCCACTTCGAGGTACAGGGCCCCCAGCCGGGCCGGCAACGCCTCGGCCTTGCGCCGGCGGGCCAGGGTCTCGGCTTCTCCGGCGCTGAAGCCGTCCTGGGCGCCGAACCAGCGGTCCCAGGCCTCGGGATCCGCCGGGCCGCCGGCGACCCCGGGGAGGCCTTCGCTCTGGAACAGCAGGGCGGTGGCGGGAAGGTCCAGGGGCCGGCCCTGGAAGCTGCCCCGCAGTTCGCGCGCCTCGTGCCGGCCGGCCCGGACCCCTTGGATGCTGAGGCCGCCGTCCAGGGCGAGGGTGAACGGTCCGCTCCCGGGCAGCTCCCCGGCCAGCCCGAAGGGCGCCAGGGCTGGCCCGAAGGGCGCCAGGGTCGCCCCGAAGGCCACCAGAGCCGGCCCAGGCCATGGCTCCGGCCCCAGGCTGACCCCTTCCCTGGAAACCGCCACCGGTCCCTCCAGGATGGCCAGCAGGGCGGAGCAGCCGTCCGCCCGGGGCGGCCCCTGGAGCCACCGGGCCACCTGGCCGGTGACCTCCAGACCGTCGGAAAGCAGGAGATGGTTCACGGTGCCGGCCAGCCGCGCCTCCTCCAGGCCGTAATCGCCGCCCCGCTTCCAGGCCAGGGTCGCCTCGAACGCTTCCAGCACCTCGAACAGGTGGTCGAAGTCCCTGGCCACGAACAGCCTGGGCTGCATCCGGGTGATGTCGAAATCCTGCTCCACGCAGGCCAGGGACAGGGGCGCCTTCTCCACCGCGGCCGTGAGGCAATGGCTGGCTTCGCCGATGGAGCTGAGCAGCCCGGCCCCGTAGAGCCTGGGGTCCGCCAGGGGGCCCACCAGGCCGTACTCCGCCGTCCACCAGTAGAGCCGGCTGGCCCGGGTGCTTTCGCTGATCCGGCCTCGGCCGGCCCGGGCCGTCTGCAGCCGAGCCTCGGCCAGGCGGACGTCCCCGGGACTGGCGGCGGGATCCTCCTTGACCACGCTCAGGTGGCGGACGGCCTCGTAGACCGCCCGGTCCTCGCGGCTGGCGATGGCCTTGAACCCGGCCACGCCGCAGCGCTTGAGGTATTCCGCATAGCGGGCGTCCTTGAGGATGGGCGCGTGGCCCGCGCTTTCGTGGACGATGTCCGGGGCCGGGGTGTACTCGATGTGCTCGTGGGTGCGGATGTCCTCGGCGATGGCCAGGACGCCCCTGGCCTGCATCTCGGTGAACACCGCCGGGGGGATGAAGCCCCGCACCGCCACCGCGCTCCAGCCCAGCCGCGCCAGCTTCGCGTTCATGTCCGCGAGGCTGGGGATGCGCTCCAGGCCGATGCCCGCGGCCGCGAGGCCCTCCAGGTAGCTGCGGTGGGCCTTGTCCTTCAGGTGGGCGGTGAGCCGGCCGAGGATGTGGCGCCAGACCGCGTGGTCCCGGGGGGTGTAGGCCTGGTAGTCCTGGGCCACCACGTAGCGCGCCAGGTGGGGCGGCAACGAGGCGACGGCGGTTCCGATCAAGACCATGGCGACTCCGGGGCCCCATGAATTATATGGAGTCGCAGCCGCAACGGTGGAAAATTCTCGTCAGACCAGCTTGGCCACGTCCCGGTAGTCCGGATCCTGGTCGAATACCCGCCGGAACTCCTCCCGGGCCTCATCTTGCCGGTCCTGGGCCCGGAGCAGGTTGCCCAGGTCGTAGCGGAGGCCGATGCCGTCCTCGGGGGGGAACCCGGGGGACTCGATGCCCTGGCGCAGCCATTGGATGGCCGCGTCCAGGTTGCCCTGGCTCTGCTCGCAGATGGCGAGCATGGAACAGCATTCCAGGGTGCGCTCGGGGTCGCGCATGGCGTGCTTGAACTCCTCGATGGCCGGATCCAGGAGCATCATCTCCTTGTAGGCGATCCCAAGGTTGTAGTGGGTGTCGTAATCGTCGCCCTTGACTTGCTGCTCGACCCCTTCCCGGAATGCATTGAACAATTCATCAACGCTGCGGATCTTTTCCACCACGTTGGTGGCGTCGTGCATCTCCTCGCCGTCGCCGGTCTCCAGCAGGGCGTCGCCCAGCATGTCGCTGAGATCGAAGAAGGACGGGGTGAAATCGGACTCCTTCAGGGCCTCGGGCTTGACGTCCAGCCCCAGCCGGCGCAGGGAGTCCTGGGCGAGTTCCTTCCGCTTGCGCAGTTCCGGATGGTCCAGGTGCCTGCCGAGGGCCTTCTCGATCTCCAGCATGGCCTCTTCGGGGCTGCCGTAGTCCATCTGGAAATCGATGTCCGAAAGGATGGCGGAGAGCTCCTCGTCCATCTCGACAGCCTGCCACGGGTCCGATGCGGACGGCGTCCAGGCGGGCTCGGGCGGTGCGGACGGCGCCCATGCGGGCGCGGGTGGTGCGGGCGCGGGTTCCAGGGGCGCCAGCAGGTCGGAGAACTCCGACCACTCGTACTCGGGCTGCTTCGGGACCTCGACCTCGGGGGGGACCGGGGCCGGCGCCGGCGGGGGCGGGGGCGGGCTGGGCGGCGCCTGCCACGGCTTGGGCTCGAGGTCCAGCTTGATCGGCAGCGGCTCGGCCATGGGCGCGATGGCGGGGGCCCTCGGCGGCGGCGGGGGCAGCGGAACCAGGACGTCCAGGAGGCCCAGGGTCCTGCGGTAGAGCCGGGTGGAGCCGGGGAACATGGCCTCGGCCCGGTCCAGCAGGTCCACCGCCAGGCTCCGGAAGCCCAGGGGCGCGACTTTTTCCGCGGTCTTCACGTAGTGCATCTGCACCCGGGTGAGCACGCCGCTGGCCCGGTGGATTTCGGCGATGGCGCTGATGGCCTCGTTGTTGGCCGGCTCCAGCTCGAGGACCTTGGCGTAGCTCTCCAGGGCGCTTTCCATGTGCCGGGTCTGCAGGAAATGGTCGGCGTCGCGCTGCAGCTTCTCCACCTGCGCCCGGCGGAGGACGTCCTGCTCGGTGTCCTCGGAATCGATGGGGGAGATCTCGTCCGGGAACGGCACCGGCGGCGGGGCGGCCACCTGGGCGAACGGCGCCGAGAGGTCTTCCGGCCGGACCCCCATGCCCTGAAGTTTCTGCGAGGTCTGCTCGGCCAGGCCCTGGTCGCCCGCGGCCTGGGCCTCGGCGAAGGCGTGGCGGAGGCTCTCCACCTCTTCGCCGCGGTTGCCCCCCTGGTGGGCGATTTCCGCCAACTGGAGCCAGGCTTCCGCCGTGAGGGCCCCCTGCAGGCCCGCCCGGAGCGCCCTGGCCGCGGCCTCGCCCAGGCCCCGCCTGGCGAATTCCCGGCCGATGGGCTTGAACCGTTCCAGCCCTTCCGCCACTCTCCGGCTCCGGACCAGGTCCCGCAGGGCCCGCTCGCAGAGCAGGAGGGACTTCTCGGGCAGCTGGGGCACCTGGGCCAGGGCCTCCAGGGCCCGCTCCGGGGCCTGGGACTGCAGTTCCACCTCGGCCAGGGCGTCCAGCAGCTCGGGGCTGCGCGGATTCTGGGCCAGGCCCTCCCGCAGGCGCTCGGCCGCCCCGGGCAGGTCCTTCTGGATCACGCAGAGCCTGGACTGGGTCAGGAACACAGGGGGAGTGCTGACCATGGCCCTGGCCCGTTCCAGGATCTGCCCGGCCTCGGTGTGCATCTGGTCCATGGCCAAGGCTTCCGCCACTTCCAGGTAGATGCCGGCGGCGCGCTCCTTCATGCCCTCCTTGTTGTAGAGGTCGGCCAGCTTCACCTTGTTCTTGAGGTTCTTCGGGTCGAGCTCCACGACCTTGGCGAATTCCTCAAGGGCCCGCTTGATGAGGCCCTTGCGGGTGCACATGTCGGCCACCTCGATGTGGATCTGGATGGCCTCCTTGATCATGTTGGTCTGGCGGTAGAGCACCGCCAGCCGCTCGGAGATGTCCATGTCCTCGGCCGCGACCCGGTGGGCCTTCTTCAGCACCGCGGTGGCCTTGTTGTTGAACCCGCCCCGTTCGAAGCCGGCCCCGGCCTTCTTGAACATGTCCATGGCTTCGGAAACCTTGCCAGCCTGGAGGTAGGCGTCCCCCACCCGGTTCAGGAGGTTGTACTCGTCCGGCTTGTCCTCGATCAGCTTCAGGAATTCCTCGATGGCCCGATCCACCCTGCCCGCGGCCATGTGGTTTTCAGCCAGTTTGGAGATCTTGTTGCGGTCGATGGCCATCAAATTCCTCGGTCGGGCGGACGTGGGGGTTCAGCGGGCAAGGTGGCGCCCGGTGAAGGCCTGGGGAAGCAGGTCACGGAGATCGCAAAGGGATCGGTCCGTGCGGTTGGCGAGCAGGATGGGCAGTTCCCCGGCGAATTCCGCCAGCACCTGGCGGCAGGCGCCGCAGGGCGGGGTGAGTTCCCCGGCCTCGGTGACCACGGCCAGGGCCAGCAGGTCTCCCACCGCCATCCCCTGGCTCACCGCGGCGCAGACCGCGGTCCTTTCGGCGCACTGGCTCACCGGGTAGGATGCGTTCTCCACATTGCAGCCGGGGACGATGGAGCCGTCCGCCCGGAGCAGGGCCGCCCCCACCCGGAACCCGGAGTAGGGGGCGTAGGCCGAGGCCCAGGCACGCCAGGCGGCGCCCACTAGGGGCTCCCAGACCTGGGAGTGGGGATCGGAAAAAGCCATGAGCGCCTCTGGGAAATCTCGATGTGTCATGGTAGTGCGCTTCCCGCGGCATGGAAAGTGCCGCCCTCCGCCGCGGCCAGACCCAGGGCCCGCCAGCTTGGAGTGTAGCCCTGGTATTCCCGCTCGCCGTCCTTCCCCTCGACCCGCAGGGTGATCTCCCGGCGCTGCAGCCGGGCCCGCAGGATCCCGCCGGACAGGCACTCCAGCTCCCGCTCGAACGCGGGCCCGGGATCCCAGCCCTTGAGGTCCAGCCGCAGGCTCAGCCCCGAGGGCTGCTCGTCCTCGAAGGTGCGCACCCAGGGCGTGCCCCGCTGGGCGGTGCGCTTCCAGTGCACCCGGCTCAGGGGGTCCCGCTCCTTGAACGGCCTGGCCCCATCGGGGCTCGAGGATCCCGGCCGGAGCCGGGCCCTGCCCAGTTCCCCTTCCCAGCCCGGTCCCTGGGTGAACGAGCGGGGGTGGGGCAGCACCAGCATCTCTTTCTCCAGCGGGAAGCTCCAGGCCTTCTCCAGGAAGCCGAACGGATAGGCGGTGCGCAGGTCCAGCCGCAGCGCCCGGCAGGCGCCCCGGCGCTCCGGGTGGGCCTGGAGCACCACCAGATGCTCCTCCGGCCCCGGGGCCGCCCCGGGGTAGAAGGCCGGCTCCACCCAGCCCTGCTCCAGCACCAGGTGGATCTCCAGCCCCCGGGGCCGCCCGGGGGCCCGGTCCCGGAGCCGGACCTTGATCCCGCCCTGGACCCGGGCGAACAGGTTGCCCTCCTCGATGGCCTCCAGCGCCATGCCCTGGATGGCGCGCCGGCTCACCCATCCGGACACCAGGAACAGCCCGAGCATCATCGAGAACACCAGATAGAGCAGGTTGTTGCCGGTATCCACGGCGAACAGGCCCATGAGCAGCATGGCGGCCAGGTACTCGATCCCGAGGCGGGTGATGGACAGCTTGAGCCGCTTGTCGTTCCAGACATCCATGGGGAGCTTTCACCAGAGTTCGAGTTCTAACATACTGCGCTAGTCTATTGAAGGAGGATTCCCGTGTTCACCGGCCTCATCCGCTCCCTGGGCACCCTGGAGGGCCGCTCAGCCCGCCCCTTCGGCGCCCGCCTCAGGATCAGCGCCGCTTCCGACCTGCTGGAGCGGGCCGAGTCGGGCGCCAGCATCTGCGTGAACGGGGCCTGCCTCACCGCGGTGGCCCGGGACGCCCGGGCCTGGGAGGCGGAGCTGTCCCAGGAGACCCTGGACAAGACCACCCTGGGCCAGCTCGCCCCCGGAGCCCTGCTGCACCTGGAGCCCAGCCTGAGGGTGGGCGATCCCCTGGACGGGCATCTGGTGGCGGGCCACGTGGACGGGGTCGGCAGGCTGCTGGAGCGGCCCCAGGGCGAGGGGATCTGGCGCTTTTCCATGCCCGCGGCGCTGGCGCCCATGACCGCCCCCAAGGGTTCGGTGGCCGTGGACGGCATCTCCCTGACCGTGGTGGACTGCGGCACCGACTGGTTCACCGTGGCGCTCATCCCCGAAACCGTGCGCCGCACCCGCCTGGAGACCATGGTCTGCGGCGAGGCGGTGAACCTGGAGGCCGATCCGGTGGGCCGCTACGTGGCCCGGGCCCTGGCCTTGCGGGCCTCGGGCGACAAGCTGCAGCGCTTCGCCGAGGGCGGCTGGTCCTGAACCGGGATCTGTTCGATCGCCATATACTTGTCCCATGGTCAAAACCCGATCTCCCCATCCGGTCGCCCCCGATCTGCTGGACCGGGTGCGCAACCGCTTCCGCGACTTCCCCCTCACCCGGGATTGGCAATTGAGCATTGATGCACTCCAGCCGGGCGCGGCCACCTTGAGCCTGGTCCCCACCGAGCGCACCGTCAACGGGCCCACCGGCGTGGTGAACGGCGGGGTGCTGGCCACCCTGGCGGACATCGGCTGCGCCATGGCCCTCAGCACCTACTTCGACGGCAGGATGCCGTTCGCCACCACGGACCTGCACGTCCGCTATCTGGAGCCCGCCGACGCCACGGTCCTGGTGCAGGCCTCGGTGGTCCGGGCCTCCCTGCGCAGCGCCATCCTGGAATGCCGGCTGCTGTGCGACGACAGGATCGTCGGCCTGTGCACGGCGCATTTCACCATCAAGCTGAAGCCCGAAGATAAAATCGAAGGGAGCCGGGGAACTTTGACTTAATAAGCTGTACATTATTTGTGTGGTCACCCAGGTTCCTCGACTCATCCTCGATCTCGCTACCGTCCTCGGCGTCGCCGCGGTCATCACGCTGGTGTTCCGTTGGCTGAAGCAGCCGGCGGTGCTGGGCTACATGCTGGCCGGATTGATCGTCGGGCCGCACGTGCCGATCCCCCTGGTGGCCGACCTGGAGAACGTCCAGACTCTGGCGGAACTGGGCGTGGTGCTGCTGATGTTCTCGGTGGGGCTGGAATTCGATTTCCGCAAGCTGCTGGAGAAGGGGCCCACGGCCATGGTCCTGGGCGCGGCCCAGCTGGGCTTCACCACCTGGCTCGGGTTCATGGCCGGGCGCGCCCTGGGCTGGAGTTTCCTGCAAAGCGCGTTCATGGGCGCGGCCCTGTCCATCTCCAGCACCATGATCATCGCCAAGCTGTTCGAGGAGCACGGCGCCAGGGGGCACCTGCGCGACCGGGTGCTGTCGGTGCTGGTGGTCCAGGACCTGTTCGCCATCCTGCTCCTGGCCGGGCTGGACGCCACCTCGGCCACGGGCGGCTTCGGCGCCGCCGGCTTGTGGCTGACCCTGGGCAAGGTGGCCCTGCTCCTGGCCGGGCTGCTGGGGGTGGGCGGCATGGTGGTGCCCCGGCTGCTGCGCTGGGCCGCGGACCGGGGCCGGGACGAAACGCTCCTGGTGGCCTCGGTGGGGGTGTGCTTCACCGCCGCGGTGCTGGCCGACAAGGCCGGCTGTTCCCTGGCCCTGGGCGCCTTCCTGGCGGGGGTGCTGGCTTCCGCCAGCGGCAGGGTCCAGAAGATCGAACACCTGGTCCTGCCCCTGCGCGACACCTTCGGGGCCATCTTCTTCGTGGCGGTGGGCATGCTGCTGGAGCCCCGCTCCCTGGCGGCCCAGGCCGGCCCGATCCTGGCCCTCACCGCGGTGGTCCTCCTGGGGCAGGCCCTGGGCACCACCCTGGGCGGAGCCCTGGCCGGCCTGCCGCTGCGCGCCGGGTTCCGCACCGGCCTGGCCCTGGCCCAGCCGGGGGAATTTTCCTTCGTGCTGGTGGGCATCGGCGTGCATGCCCGGTTCCTGGGCCCGGATTTACTGGCGGTGCCCGTGGGGGTCTGCCTGCTCACGGCCCTGCTGGGTCCCACCCTGTTCCGGCGCGGCGATGCCCTGGCCGCCGGCCTGGAGCGCCGGATCCCCGCCCGGATCAACTGGTATCTCAAGACCTATCAGTCATGGGCGGCGAAGCTGGGGAAATCCTCCCTGGGCCGCGGGCCCGCGCCCCTGCGCTGGCCGCTGATCTTCCTGGTCCTGGACGCGGCCCTCATCAACGCGGTCATCATCGGCGCCGCCCTGCTGAAACGGCACCTGCCCGGGTTCCAGACCGGCAACGCGGCCCTGGGCCTGCTGGTCTGCCAGGCGCTCCTGCTGGCCACCCTGGCCTGGGCCCTGTGCGCCCGGGCCAGCGAGATCGCGGAGCGGATCCTGGTGCCCGGCCCGGCACGGGAGGCCCAGCCCCCGCCCGGGCGCCGGCAGCTGCAGGTCTCCCTCAGCCTGGCCCTGCTGCTCATGGTGGGGGCGCCCTCCCTGGCGGTGCTCCAGCCGTTCCTGCCCGAGGGGCCCATGCTGGCGCTGTTCCTGGGCGGCCTGGCCGGCCTGCTGGGCCTGCTCTGGGTCCATTCCCGCCGGTTCCCTCCGGACAAGGCCATGGGCTCCGAGTGGCTGCTGCACCGGGTGCGGGCCCCCTGGGCCCGGGCCCTGGAACCCGCCGCCGGGCCCGAAGCCCTGCTCTCCCTGCGCCTGACCCGCCAGTGCCCACTCCTGGACCGCCCGCTGGCGGAGGTTTCCCTGGAGCAGCTCACCGGGGCCACCCTGCTGGGCCTGGTGCGCGCCGGCCGCCCCCTGTCCCTCAGCCCCGAACTCACCCTCCAGGCCGACGACCTCCTGGCCCTCCACGGCAGCCCCGCCGCCCTGGATGCCGCCAAGCGCGTGCTGGGAGCCTAAGCCCCCCGTTCCTGCAGCATGGCCTCCATCTGGCGCAGGGTGCGCTGGGTGTTCCAGAAGCCCCACAGGGCCCCCAGGCCCCCGGTGGCCATGCCGATGCCCGCCAGGGCGGCCATGTTGCGCAAGGAGAAGAAGCCCAGCCTGGCCAGTTCCACCAGCAGCGGCGGCAGGTTGCCCCACCCGCGGTCCAGCGGCAGCCAGAGGGCCAGCAGGCCCAGCACGGCGAAGACGCTGGCGAACAGGCCCAGGGCCGCGCCTTCCACCAGCAGGGGCGTGCGGATGAAGCCCTCCGTGGCCCCCACCAGGCGCATGATGGTGATCTCCTCTTCCCGGGCCAGGACGCTCATGCGGATCACGTTGCCGGTGGAAAAGCCCGCGGCCAGCAGCAGCAGGGCGCCCAGGGAACCCAGGGCCGAACGCAGCATCCGGGCCGTCTTCTGCAGGCTCGCCAGGCGTTCCTGGTCCACCACCACGTCCCCGACCCCGGGCAGCGAGCGCAGGCTTTCGCCCACTTCCATGGCCCGGTGCGCGGCCAGCAGGTCCGGCCTCAGGCTGAGTTCCAGCGTCTCGGGAATGGGCTCGCCCAGGCTCTTCAGCATCAGCCCGGCCTCCCGGGAGGACTCCAGGAATCGCTTGGTGGCCTCCTCCGAGGAGACCCGCCGCACCTTGACGAACCGGGGATCCCGCTGCAGCCGGGCCTCGGTGTCGTCCAGGGAGCCCTCGCCCGCGAACACGGTGATCTTGGCCAGGGTCTCCATCCTGGAAACCCAGCGGTTCAGCCCCTGGACCAGCAGCAGGCCGCCGCCGGCCAGGAACAGGCCCAGCGCCAGGGTGAGCACGGCCAGGAAGTGCTGGCCCCGGTGGCGCACCAGGTCCTTGCCCACATCGCTGAAAAGGAGGCCCAGGAGGCGCAGGAAGACCATTCAGTCGTTCCCGGCGATGGCCATGCCGCGGATCTCGGTGACGCCCGGCAGGGCCGCGGAAAGGGCGGCGCCGCCGCCGCTGGGGGACTTCCAGATGAGCAGGTTGGCACCGCCGCTGCCCTCGCCGATGGCGGAACCCGTCGTCAACGTGAAATTGGCCCCCAGCAGCCAGTCCGAGTTGGCGGGGTGGGCAATGGTCCGGAGGTTCCCCAGGGCTCCGGCCACATCGCCCAGGGTCCGGGTGGGAGGCTGGTTGAGGCCGGAGGTGAAGAGGGTCTTGTTGAACACCAGGATCGAGGCATCGGTCGTCGAGGAGGCGTCCGGGGCGAAAACATACAGGACGCTGTTCTGGGAATCATAGCCCAGCCCGCCATATTGGAGCGGGGAACCCAGTTCCGTGTCCGGGCCGATCAGCACGCCGCCGTTGGTGATGTAGGGAATGGCGTTGAAGACTCCGCCCTGGGTCGCCCGCACCCGTGCGCCGGTATAGGAGAGGGTTTGGAGACCGTTGTAGAGGACTGCCCCGTTGCCCATGAGCCCGTACGCGTTGCCTCCCGGAACCGCCGCAACGCCGCAGCCGAACGTGTCGGTGCCGGTCCCGATCGTGTAGGACGCCGCTGGCGTGAAGGTATAGCCGGCGCCGTAGGTCTGGGCGACCGTGCTGGCGCTGGTGATCTTCCAGATCCGGGTGGCGGCCCCGTCCGAGGCGGTCTCCGTGACGAACAGGGTGTTGCTGGTCCCATCCACGCAGGCCTGCTCGAACACTGAGCCACCGGAAAACGGGTCGGTGCCGGGCGCGCCCAGGTTGAAGTTGGTGATATCGCTCGTGTTGCTGATGGATCCGCTCTGGGTGCTGGCCTGGGTGATGACCCAGACCACGCCGGCCTCGGTCACCAGGTACAGCCGGTTGCTGTTGTTGTCCATCGTCAGTCCGCCCCAGGCCAGAGTGATGCCGCTGAGCAGGCTGCTGGTGATGGTGCGGTTCGCCGCGGGGATGGTACCGGTTTTCTGCTGCGCGTTGTAGACATCGTTCACGTCGTTCCACACCAGCACGGACCTCGTGCCGCCGTCGAAGACATAAAGATTGGTGCCGCCGCTGGTGTCCTTCACGCAGCCCAGGGCCCCCAGGAGCGTCAGGAGCGCGGGGAGGCAGAGGGAACGAAGGGTGGCCATCGGGAAAAAGGGTCTATGCACGTGGTTCTCCAGTAACTACTTGGCGAAAAGGGCCTTGAGGTGGGAATTGAGGGTCTTGACCAGGTCCGCGTCGCAGCCGGCGTCCACCGCGCCCCGGGACACCGCCAGGGCCAGGTTCTTCACGGCCTCGGGGCCTCCGCCCTGGACCAGCTGGCTGTTGGCCCGGGCCAGCAGGCGGTTCAGCATGTCGTGGTGCTGCTCGGGCAGCACGCCCTTGGCGGTCAGGACGATCCGCTGGGCGAAATGGGTGAGTTTGGCCAGCCGCACCGGGTCGTTGCCGGCGGCGGGCTGGGGCCTGGGCGGGAACGGCGCGGACCGGGCCTCGGACACCGATTCCGGCACCGGCATGGGTTCGGGCACGGTGGCCTGGAGCATGGGTTCGGGCTCGTAGGTGAGGGTGCGGGCCGCCACCGGCGGGTCCGGGCGCTTGCCGCTGCGCACCCCTTTCAGGATCACGTGGCCGGCCATGACCAGGCCGTAGAGGTCCTTGGCCACGCTGAGCACCGGCTGGTTCAGCAGCGAGCCCAGCTCCTCCACCGTGTAGTAGCCGGAAACGAAGGTCAGCAGTTTGGCTTCCCGGGGATGAACCCCTGCGGCCGCCTCTCCGGGCAGCAGGGTGGAACAGGGGTAGAGGTCCAGGGACCCGATCTTCTGGCTGATCACCCGCCACTCGTCCATGCGCCGGTGCATTTCCATCAGAATGGAAGGGTTGGGCTTGGTGATGGTGGCCTCGGCCAGGGCCTCGCCCTCCTCGAAATGGTAGGTGCCGTCCAGCCAGAGCGCCACCTGGTAGATGGCGTCCAGCCCCTCGCTCTCGTTGGTGACCGCGTGGACGATGCGCCCGGCCTTGAGGTAGATCCTGGCCTTCCTGGAATCCTCCAGCACGTGAAAGCAACCGGTCTTCCCTCCCTGGCTCACCAGCTGGATGATGTCCGGCAAAGGTGCTTCGCGCATGGAACCCTGGATCAGACCCTGGGACATCGAGATCCCCTCTCCCTCAAGTATAAGGTTGCTGGAAATCCTATCATGCCCCTCCGGCCTCCGCTGCGGGTCGGACTTTGCACTCGGACGGATTAGCATCCGTTGCGGAGCTTGCTCCGCTACGGATGCTCTGCAGTTTGGACTTT
>PLUC01000194.1 GCA_003165415.1 Holophagaceae bacterium | reverse complement strand
AAAAGTCCAAACTGCAGACGTGATGGCCAGGCTTTGCCTGGCCATCACGTGGGGGAGCACGAGGGGATGATGAGACGCCTGCGTCGAATCATGCGCCGAATGAGAGGGAGCGAAGCGACCGTGCGGTCCCTCCTCGTTTATGTCAGCGCTCCGCGACCCGCTGGAAGCGGAACTTGACCCGGCGCTGCAGGGCCCGTCCCTCGGGGCTGGACGGGTCGCCGTCGGTCTGGGAGTCGCCGTGGGCCTCCGCGGCCATGGTGGCGGGGTCCATGCCTTGCGCCGCCAGGGTCCTCAGGATCGCCGCGGCCCGCTGGGCGCTCAGGGCCAGGGCGTCCACGCCCTGGCCCCGCTCGCCGGGGGCGGCGTGGCCTTCGCAGATGAGGGTGAAGCCGGGATAGTCCCTGGACATCTCGCTGATCCGGGTGAGCAGGGGCTGGAAGGCCCGGGGAACGGCCGCGGAGCCTTCCTCGAACAGCACGGCGCCGCGGAAGCTGACGATCCGCATGCGCACGCCCACGTCCTCGCCCACCACCGGCCGCAGGTCGGACAAATGCTTTTCCAGGTCGGCGGCACGGTTGGGGTCGATGCCGAGGTTGCCGGGCAGGATGCCGGCGCCCTTGACCCCCAGCTCGTGCTGGAACGACTGGAGCACCTGCTGGAGCTTCTGCTGGTCCTGGGCCGAGAAGGAGTAGATCACCGCGAAAAACGCCATGAGCTGGACCATCAGGTCGGCGAAGGTGATCAGCCAGAGCCCTTCGAAGTCGTCCTTCCGGCGCGTCGGCCGCAGGGGCACCCTAGCCACGGACTACCTCGACCTTCCGGGTCTTGTAGCGGGGCGCCAGGGAGGCATTGAGCTGCTCCTCCAGCTGGCCTGGATTCATTTCGGCGGCGATCCCCAGGATCCCCTCCAGCATCAGGCGCTTGTTCTGCAGTTCCTCCCGGGAGCGGAACTCCAGCTTGCCGGAGATGGGCACCGCGAACAGGTAGGCGACCACCGCGCCGTAGAAGGTGGACAGCAGGCTCAGGGCCATGCCCTGGCCGATGCCGGCGGGGTCCTTGATGCTCACGAACAGCTGGACCATGCCGATGAGGGTGCCGACCATGCCGAAGCTGGGGGCGGCGGTGGCGATGAACCGGAAGATCTCCTGGCCCAGGGTGTGCCGCTCCTGGGTGGCGTGGATCTCCTGGGTGAGCACGTCGGTGAGGTACTGCCGGTCCACCCCGTCCACCACCAGCCGGATGCCCTGGCGCATGAAGGGGTCTGCGGGCAGGTGCTTCTCCAGGCCCAGGATGCCTTCCCGCCGCGCCCGCTGGCTCAGGGCCACCAGATTGGCCACCAGGGTCGGGGTGGAGGCGGCCTGGGTGAAAAATGCCCGGGAGGCCACGGCCAGGGCCGAGCGCACGCTGCCCAGGGGGAAGCGGATCAGGGTCGAGGCGGTGATGCCGCCGAACACCACCACCAGGCTGGCGGGGTGCAGGAAAATCCGGGGATTCGGCCCCAGGGCGATGACCAGGACCAGAAGGCCAAGGCCCAGCAGAAAGCCGATCAGGGTTCCTCGATCCATGGGGCGCCTCAATTCAATTTATCGACAAAGACCATGAACCAAGAAATTTTCGCGCCAAAAGGTTCGGGGAATTATTATGCGATGCCCGGCCTGTTCCACCTGCCCGCCATCGGCTTCGGCCAGGCGGTGGCGCTGCTGGTCATCGCCCGGCTGCTGTTCGGCCGGATCGGCCACGGCCGTCACCGGCGCCACTGGCTGGGCGGCCGCCACGGCCGCGCCTCCTCCCAGGAGTGCTACGAGCGCTGGTGGCGCGGCCGCAACGACCCGCCCGCGCCCGGCGCTGCCGAACCCCAGGCCTGACCCTTTTCCCTGCATTGAAACCTTGGAGGTACCTTTTGTCGCCTGAGAACGCCCTGTCCGCTTTCCACTCCATGTGGGATCTCTTCCCCGAACCGGTGATGCTGCTGCACCGGAACCGCACCATCCTGGCCACCAACGACCTGGGCCGCAGGTTCGGCATTCCCGTCGGCGGCCGCTGCCACCAGCTGAATCCCGACGCTGGCGACCTGCACTGCCGGCAGTGCCGGGCCAACGAGGCCCTGAGGACCGGCCAGGCCGTCACCAGCCCGAGCGAGAAGAACGGGATGCCGCTGACCGCCTTCTGGATTCCGGTCCAGGGCGAGGCCGATCTCTACATTCATTTCGGCATCAGGACCAAGGCCCTGCGGGAGGCCATGACCTCCGCCTAGAGTCCGGGCGGGAACCCCATGACCAGACGCACCAGCGCGATGCCCGGATCCACCCGGCCATCGCGCCGGCGGATGGTGATGGGGGCGGGGCGGGCCGGCAGTTCCGCGGTTTCGCCGAACCCCTCGGGCAGATCGGCCTGGCGGGTGCCGGCGAACAGGGCGATGCCGTAGGGCTCGCCCTCCTTGAAGATCACGTCCTGGCGGTGCAGCAGCAGAATCCCCGCCGCGCGGTAGGCCTGTTCCGCCCGTTCGATCTGGTCCAGGGGGAAGACGCAGGCGAACACCCCGCCGGGGGCGAGGATGCGGGCCGCGGCCAGGGCGTAGTCGCCGATGTCGCCGCGCACCTCCAGCCGGGCCGGGATGGCCTGGGGGTGGCTGGCCTCCACCCGGGATCCCACCGGCCAGTAGGGCGGCGAGCCCAGCACCAGGTCGAACGGGGCCTCCCCCTGGAACAGCCCCGGGTCGCGAAGATCGCCCTCGGTGATGTGGTAGCGGTCCTGCAGGCCGTTGTAGGCGGCGCTCTTGCGGGCCAGGCGCACGGAAATGGCCTGGGCTTCCACCGTATGCACCTCGGCGCCGGGGCAGCGCCAGGCGGCGGCCATGCCCACCGAGCCGATGCCCGAACCCAGGTCGGCGACGCGCCGGGCCCGGGGGCACCAGGTGGTGCCGAACCAGGCGGCCAGGAGATCGTCGGTGGAGAAACGGTGGCCCTTCTGGTACTGGAAGATGCGGAAATGGCCGCAGAGGTGGTCCAGGGTCTCGCCCTCTTCCGGCGCCAGGCCTCCGGGCGGCTGCGGTCCCGGCCGGGTCCAGCCTTTGTAGCTGTCTTCACTCACCGGCTTCCTCCGTCGGGTCGTCGAGCCCGTCGAACAGCCCGCCCAGGCCCGGGGCCGGCAGTTCGGGCGGCACCAGCCGGGCCAGCGCCAGGGCCTCCAGGTTGCCCTCCCCGAAATCCGCCAGCCGGGGCAGGTCGGCCAGGGTCTTGAGCCCGAAGTGCAGCAGGAACCGCAGGCTGGTGGCGTACATCATGGGCCGTCCCACCACTGCCTTGCGGCCCACGGGAAGGACAAGTTCCCGCTCCAGCAGGATCTTCACCTGGTTGGCGCAGCTGGTGACGCCGCGCAGCTCGTTGATCTCGGGCAGGGTCACCGGCTGGCGGTAGGCGATGATGGCCAGGGTCTCGATCTGGGCGGGGGTGAGCCTGCCGCTGCGGATGGTGGTCACCAGCTTGGCCACCAGGGTCTGGTACTCCGGCGCAGCGGCCATGCGCCAGCCGCCGCCTACCTCCAGCAGGCGCAGGCCCCTGGGCTTGCACAACCGCTCCTGGAGCTTTTCCAGGCCCTGCAGGAGCACCCCTTCGCCCAGGCCGGTCAGTTCCCGCAGGCGGGCCATGTCCAGCACTTCGCCGCTGGACACCAGGAGCGCCTCCAGGGCGCCGGGCAGGTCGCCGCCGGCTTCCCAGAGGGGTTCGTAGAAATCCAGGGGCGCGTCTTCCAAGGCAGTCACCCCTCGTCAGCTCAGGAACCGGCCGAGCCGCTGCCCCACCCGCACCGGGCCCTCGGTCCGGCCGGGACTCCAGCGGGCGGCTTCGGGCCCGCCGATGAGCAGCACCACCGTGGAGCCGAACTGGAAGGTGCCCAGGTCCTCTCCCGGCAGGCAGGACAGGCCGCCCGCCTCCAGCACCCCGTCCGCGGGCAGTGTCCGTCCCTCCAGCCAGCGCGGGGCGATGACCACCCCGCCCACGTGGGTCGCCCCCACCAGCACCGCGGCCAGTTCCAGCCCCTCGTCCGGACCGGTGCCCCTGGCCACCCAGGTGGCCCGGCGGTTCCGTTCGTACAGCCGGGGCACATGGGCGGTGCTGGCCTCGTTCACCGGCCACAGTTCGCCCTCCACCCGGCCCACGGCGCCCACCCGGCCCATCAGCGGCACGTGGATGCGGTGATAGTCCTTGGGGGAAAGATAGAGGGTCAGGTAATGGCCGCCTTCGAAGCGGCGGGCGTCGGGGTCATGCTTGAGCAGCTCCTCGATCCGGTAGGGCAGCCCCTTGGCCTGGATGGCCTGGCCGGCCTCGACCCGGCCGCAGGCCACCACCTCTCCATCCACCGGACTGTTGATGAACCCGGGCACCGGCGACTCCTGGGGCCGGATCCCGGGCCGGAGCCGCCGGGTGAACAGGGCCTGCAGGCTGGGGTAGGCTTCCAGCGGGTGTTCCGCCTCGCCCATGTCCAGGTGGTAGGCCCGCGCGAACCGCCCCAGCAGAGGCGCCCGCAGCGGCACCGGCAGTTCCCGGGACGCGGCCCACCCCGCCGCGGCGGAGCCCAGGCGCTTGGGATAAAGGCGGAGCAGGTTCAGGGAAAGAGGCCAAGACTTCATCGTCTCCCAACTTAGCACGGCCAGGAGCCCTCCCGGACCGGAGACCGTCCAGGATCACCTTTTCACCCTCCAGCACCAGGGTAGGCGTCCGGGAAGCCCATGGTCAGGCTCACCCGCTTTGAAAAAAGAGCCTATATCCTAGCAAATAAGTGGAATTAGAGACCTTATTTTCTCATTTGATATCGATCACGTTTTCTCGGTATGCTTTTCACGATCCAGGGTAGAAGCAAGATACTCCCTTATAGATAGAAGAAAGAGCAGCCACAGGGTCCTCCCTGAAGCCTGAGTATTACCAGGCCGTGGGAGGAAAATGAATGAAGCTCCGCTGCCAGGAGAGTCCCATGACCAGTGCGCCCCACCCATCCACCCATGGGGATACGCTGAAAGCCAGAGTCGAGCATGCCACCGGCGTCAAGCTGAACCACTGCTACCAGTGCGGCAAGTGCGCCGCGGGCTGCCCGGTGGCCCAGGACATGGACCTGACCTCCTGCCAGGTGCTGCGCAAGGTCCAGTCCGGCAACCCCGAGTGGGAGCGGGAGGCGCTGCGCAGCGAAGGCATCTGGCTGTGCCTGGCCTGCGAGACCTGCTCCACCCGCTGCCCCCAGGAGGTGGAAGTGCCCAAGGTGATGGACTTCCTGCGCGCCGAAGCGCTGCGCCTGGGGGTGGCCCATGCCCGCAGCCGGGACATCCTGGCATTCCACCGGGCCTTCATGGATTCCGTGCGGGAGACCGGTCGGCTCTACGAGATCGGCCTGGTGGCCGACTACAAGCTGCGCAGCCGGCATTTCCTCAAGGACGTCCTGCTCGCCCCCAAGATGTTCACCCGGGGCAAGCTGCCGCTGCTGCCCCACCTGATCACCGGCCGGGACGCCCTCAAACGCATCTTCAAGCGCACGCTCGGGAGCAAACCATGAAGATCGGCTACTATCCCGGTTGTTCCCTGCTGGGTTCCAGCAGGGAGTTTGACGAGTCGGTGCGGGCGGTGGCCCAGGCCATCGGCCTGGAGCTGGTGGAGGTCCCGGACTGGAACTGCTGCGGCGCCAGCAGCGCCCATGTGCTGGACCACAAGCTGTCGCTGGCGTTGCCGGCCAGGATCCTGGCCCAGGCTGAGGCCGCCGGCCTCACCGAGGTGCTGGCGCCCTGCGCCGCCTGCTACAACCGCCTGGC
Source organism: Holophagaceae bacterium (assembly GCA_003165415.1). Taxonomy (GTDB): domain Bacteria; phylum Acidobacteriota; class Holophagae; order Holophagales; family Holophagaceae; genus Mesoterricola. The sequence continues at coordinate 21,066 of PLUC01000194.1, read as the reverse complement.
CTCGGCCCGGGCCGAGCTGGTGGCGGACCCCGCCGCCGCGGCGGAGATCGCCGCGATCATCGAGATGCCGGTGACCGGGCGGGTCAAGGTGGTGAACGTGCTGGAGGTGCTGGACCGGTTCAAGGACGTGATCCGGGAGAAGACCGTGGCGCCCCTGGGCCGGAAGCTGGCCTGCTACTATGGCTGCCTGCTGGTGCGGCCGCCCAAGGTGGTGGCCTTCGACCGGGCCGAGGATCCCCAGAGCATGGACCGCATGGTGACCGCGGCCGGGGCCGAGGCGGTGCCCTGGAATTTCAAGACCGAGTGCTGCGGCGCGGCCTTCTCGGTGACCCGCACCGACCTGGTGGCGCGCATGTCCGGGCGGATCGTGGCCGACGCGGTCAGGCACGGGGCCGAGGCGATCGTGGTGGCCTGCCCCATGTGCCAGTCGAACCTGGACATGCGCCGGCCGGAGATCAACGCCGGGCTGGGCGCCGACTACCAGATCCCGGTCCTTTTCATCACCCAGGCCCTGGGGCTCGCCCTGGGCCTGGCCCCCGCGGCCCTGGGCCTGCAGCGGCACATGGTCCCCGCCCTGGCCCTGCAACCTTCCGCCACCGTCTGAGAGAGGCCGGCCATGTCACGAATCGGCGTATTCATCTGCCACTGCGGCGAAAACATCGGCGGCACCGTGGACTGCGCCAGGGTGGCGGAGGCCACCCGCGCGGTGCCCGGCGTGGTGCACAGCGTGGACTACAAGTACATGTGCTCGGACCCCGGGCAGAGCATGATCAAGGCAGCCATCCGGGAGCACCGGCTCACCGGCGTGGTGGTGGCGGCCTGCTCGCCGCGCATGCACGAGCCCACCTTCCGCAACGCGGTGGCCGAGGCCGGGCTGAACCCTTACTTATGCGAGATGGCCAACCTGCGCGAGCACTGCTCCTGGGTGCACGAGAAGGGCGAGGTGACCACCGCCAAGGCCGTCGACCTGGTGCGGGTGATGGTGGAGAAGGTCAAGCGCAACCAGCCGCTGCAGCCCATCCACGTGCCGGTGACCAAGCGGGCCCTGGTGCTGGGCGGCGGCATCGCCGGCATCCAGGCGGCCCTGGACATCGCCAATTCCGGGCACCAGGTGGTGCTGGTGGAGAAGTCCCCCTCCATCGGCGGGCACATGAGCCAGCTGTCCGAGACCTTCCCCACCCTGGACTGCTCCCAGTGCATCCTGACGCCGCGCATGGTGGAGGCGGCCCGGCACCCCAACATCACGCTCATGACCTATTCGGAGCTGGAGAGTCTTTCGGGCTTCATCGGCAACTTCCAGGCGACCATCCGCAAGAAGGCGCGCCAGGTGGACGAGAAGCTGTGCACCGGCTGCGGCCTGTGCACCACCAAGTGCCCGAACAAGAAGATCCCGGACGCGTTCAACGAGGGCCTGTCCACCCGGGGGGCGATCTACGTGCCGTTCCCCCAGGCGGTGCCCAACAAGCCGGTGATCGACAAGCTCAACTGCACGTTCTACAAGACCGGCAAGTGCAAGGTGTGCGAGAAGCTGTGCCCGACCAAGGCCATCCGCTTCGACCAGGAGGACGAGCTGGTGACGCTGGAGGTGGGCGCCATCGTGCTGGCCACCGGCTTCAAGCTGATGGGCACGGAGAAGTTCCCGGAGTACGGCTACGGCAAGTACAAGGACGTCATCGACGGCATGCAGTTCGAGCGGCTGGCCTCGGCCTCGGGGCCCACCGCCGGGGCCATGAAGCGGCCCAGCGACGGCAAGGAGCCCGAGACGGTGGTGTTCGTGGCCTGTTCCGGTTCAAGGGACCGGGCCAAGGGGGTGCCGTACTGCTCCAAGGTGTGCTGCATGTATACCGCCAAGCACGCCATGCTCTACAAGCACAAGACCCACCATGGCAAGGCGGTGGTGTTCTACATGGACATCCGCTCCTCGGGCAAGGACTACGACGAGTTCGTGCGCCGGGCCATCGAGGAGGATGACGTCAACTACATCCGCGGCCGGGTCTCGCGCATCTACGAGGAGGACGGCCAGCTGGTGGTGCTGGGGGCCGACACGCTGCAGAACGGGCGGCCGGTGGAGATCCGGGCGGACATGGTGGTGCTGGCCACGGCGGTGCAGGCCCAGGACGGCAGCGAGCAGCTGGCGCAGAAGCTGCATGTGAGCTACGACCCGTACCACTTCTTCGCCGAGGCGCACCCCAAGCTCAAGCCGGTGGAGACCAACACCGCCGGGATCTTCTTGGCCGGGGCCTGCCAGGCGCCCCGGGACATCCCCGAGACCGTGGCCCAGGCCAGCGGCGCCGCCGCCAAGGTGGCCGGGCTGTTCAGCCAGGACCAGTTGACCCGGGAGCCGCAGATCGCCGTGGTGAACCGCCTGCCGCCGCCGGTGTTCTCCTACTGCGTGGGCTGTTTCCTCTGCCAGAGCGCCTGCCCCTACCAGGCCATCGAGCAGGAGGAGATCAAGGGCCGGGATGGCTCCGTGCTCAAGACCGTGGCCAAGGTCAACCCGGGCCTGTGCCAGGGCTGCGGCACATGCGTGGCCGCCTGCCGGACCAAGGCCATCGACATCCAGGGCTACAGCAACGAACAGATCTTCGCCGAGATCATGACACTTTGATATGTCCATGGGGGACCGCGCGCTCGCTGCGCTCGCTCTCCGTCCCCCAAACCCCACTTCCTGCCCGGGCGGAGCCCGGACCTGAAGTCCACCCGGAACCCATACCATGACGGACACATTCGAACCGAAAATAACAGCTTTTGTCTGCAACTGGTGCACCTATGCCGGGGCCGACCTGACCGGCACCAGCCGCATCAAGTACCAGTCCAACGTGCGGGTGCTGCGCCTGCCCTGCACCGGGCGGATCGACTTCATGCTGCTGGCCAAGGCCTTCGCGCGCGGCGCGGACGGGATCATCATCTCCGGCTGCCACCCCAACGACTGCCACTACACCTCGGGCAACTACCACGCCCGGCGGCGCTGGATGATCTACCGCAACCTGATGGACTTCATGGGCATCGACACCGCCCGGATCACCTTCTCCTGGGTGTCGGCGGCCGAGGGCGCCAAGTGGGCGGAGCTGGTGAACGAGGTCACCACCGGCATCCGGGCCATGGGCCCGTACACCGAGTACCAAGAACTGGCCAACGCGGGCGTCGAGTGAGGGCGGCATGGAATTGAGAGAGAAAGCCAAACAGCTGCTGGAATCCGGTGACGTGAAGGCGGTGCTGGGGTTCGAGCCCGGGACCGGCGGCGTGCGCCGTCCGGCCTTCGCGCGCTCAGCCGCGCAGGCGGAAAAACTCGTCTTCGACGGCGAGCAGAACCTGGCCAGCTACGTCACCCACAAGGAAGTGAAGCGCCTGGGCCGGCTGGCCCTGGTGGCCAGGCCCGACACCCTGCGCGCCCTGCTGCAGCTCATGGGCGAGCGCCAGCTCAAGGAGGGCGACGTGCTGCCCCTGGTCCTGGAGGATGGGCAGGTGCGCGAACTCACCGACGCCCAGGCCATCGAGGAATACCTGGCGCTCACGGCCAAGGAGCTGCCGGCCCAGGACCGGGAGCTGCTGGAGCGGCTGGGCGGGATGACCCGGCAGGAGCGCTGGGACTTCTGGCAGAAGGAACTGTCACGCTGCATCAAGTGCTACGCCTGCCGCAGCAGTTGCCCCATGTGCTACTGCGAGCACTGCACCATGGACTGCAACCGGCCCCAGTGGGTGCCGGTGCCCAGCCACGCCCTGGGCAACCTGGAGTACCACATGGTCCGCGCCATGCACCTGGCGGGCCGCTGCGTGGAGTGCGGGGACTGCGGCCGGGCCTGCCCGGTGGGCATTCCCATCCACCTGCTCACCTTCAACGCCGAGGAGAGCGTGCACGCCCAGTTCGGGCAGAGGGCCGGCGCTAGTGCGAAGCTGGATTATGCAATGTCCACCTTCCGTCCCGACGACAAAGAGACTTTCATCCGGTAGGGTGCTCAATGGCAGACCTGTATCAGCTCTCTTCAGCATCCCTGGACGCCCTGTTCGCGGCCCTGACCGCCGACGGCAGGCGCATCCTCGCCCCCACCGAGGCCGACGGCCGGTCCGAACTGAACCCGGTCACCCGCCCGGACCAGGTGGCCAAGGACTACCTCCAGACCACCCTGTCGGCCAAGGAGACGGTGTTCCCCAAGGTGGAGCGGCTGCTCAGCTACACCCAGGCGCCCGGCCAGGTGGACCTGGTGGACGCCGAGCCCCATGCGGTGCCCACGGTGCTGTTCGGCATCCGGCCCTGCGAGGCGTCCGCCTTCGCGGCCCTGGACGCGGTGTTCAACTGGGACTACCGGGACAAGTTCTTCAATGCCCGGCTGGAGCAGCTCTCCGTCATCGGCGTGAGCTGCGCCCGCAGGGACGACGCCTGCTTCTGCACCGCGGTGGGCGGCGGCCCCGGCGCCACCAAGGGCAGCGACATCCTGCTGACGCCCATGGCCGGCGGCTACCTGGCCGAGGTGCTCACGGACAAGGGCCGGGCCATCCAGGCGCTGGCGCCGGACCTGTTCCAGCCCACCAGCGGGGTGGACAAGGCCGCCCTGCTGGCAAATGTGCCCACGGCCTTCGACCAGCCGGCGCTCACGGCCAAGCTGCCGGCCCTGTTCGACAGCCCGCTGTGGTCCGAGCAGTCGCTGCGCTGCGTGGGCTGCGGGGCCTGCGCGTTCGTGTGCCCCACCTGCGTGTGCTTCGACATCCAGGAGGAGGCCGACAAGACCGGCGGGCGCCGGCTGCGGGCCTGGGATTCCTGCGGCTACCACATGTTCACCCTGCACGCCTCCGGGCACAACCCGCGGGAGACCCAGGGGGCGCGCTGGCGCCAGCGGATCTACCACAAGTTCTCCTACTACCCCGAGCGCTACGGCCAACTCGGCTGCGTGGGCTGCGGCAAGTGCACCCGCGCCTGCCCGGTGGACATGAACCTGCAAGAGCACCTCGTTGAAGCGTCCCAGGTGAACCCATGAGCGACCCCAACATCTACCTGCCCCACCTCATGCGGATCGGCAAGATCACCCAGGAAGCCCCCGGCGTGCGCACCTTCCGCCTGGAGTTCGTGGACGAGGCGGCGGCCAGCGCCTGGACCTTCAAGACCGGCCAGTTCGGGCTGTACAGCGCCTTCGGCGACGGCGAGAGCACCTTCTGCATCGCCTCCAGCCCGACCCGGAAAGGCTACATCGAGTGCACCTTCCGGGAAGTGGGGCGGGTGACGGCGGGCCTGGCCGACAAGGAGGTGGGCGACATCGTCGGCTTCCGCGGCCCCTACGGCAACGTCTTCCCCATCGAGCAGTGGAAAGGCAAGAACCTGCTGTTCATCGCCGGCGGCATCGCCCTGCCGCCCCTGCGCAGCGTCATCTGGAACTGCCTGGATCTGCGCGACTGGTTCCAGGACATCACCATCGTCTACGGAGCCCGCTCCGTGGCCGACCTGGTCTACAAGCACGAGCTCAAGGAATGGCAGGAGCGGCCCGACGTGAACCTGCTGTGCACGGTGGACCCCGGCGGCGAGACCCCGGACTGGACCGGCAAGGTGGGCTTCGTCCCGCTCATCGTCGAGCAGGCCAACCCCAGCCCGGAGAACACCGTGGCCCTGGTGTGCGGCCCGCCGATCATGATCAAGCTGACCCTGCCCGTGCTCGCCAAGCTCGGCTTCACCCCGGAGAGCATCTACACCACCCTGGAGAACCGCATGAAGTGCGGCGTGGGCAAGTGCGGCCGCTGCAACACCGGCAAGAGCTACGTGTGCAAGGACGGGCCGGTCTACACCCTGGCGCAGCTCAACCAGCTGCCGGCTGAGTATTAGTGATCAGGCTGGCCACCCCCTCCGACGCTGAAGCCATCACGGCCATCTACAACCCGTATGTGGCCGAGACGATCATCTCGTTCGAGACCGCCCCGGTTCCGGTGGCGGAGATGGCGGTGCGCATCCAGCGGACCCTGGAGGCCTACCCCTGGTACGTGCGCGAGGAGGACGGGGCCATCCTCGGCTATAGCTATGCCAGCCAATGGAAGTCCCGGCACGCCTACCGCTTCGCCGTGGAGACCACGGTGTACGTGGCTCCGGACCAGTACCGCAAGGGCATCGGCTCAAGCCTCTACCAGGTCCTGCTCCCTGAGCTCCGGGCCCGGGGCTTCCACACCGCCCTGGGCGGCATCTCCCTGCCCAACGAGGCGAGCGTCGCCCTGCACGAGCGATGCGGATTCCGGCAGGCGGGACAGCTGCCCCAGGTGGGCTGGAAATGCGGGCGCTGGGTGGACGTGGGCTACTGGGCGCTGGTGCTCTGAGAAGGAAGCGGTAAGCCGTCGTCTAGAATTAACCTGGACAGGTCGTTGCGGCCCCAGCGCTGGAAAGCGCTTCCCTGCCATCGGAGGAGGAACTGCCATGAAGAACCAGATCGCAAGGATCGTCAAAGCGGCGGCGCTCATCGCCGCCTGCGGCCTCGCCGGCCTTGCCGCCCCGAAACAGGTGGTGACCGTGGGCACCGAGGGGGTCTACGCGCCGTTCACCTTCCTGGACGACAAGGGGGTCCTCACCGGCTACAACGTGGAGGTGGTCCGGGAGATCGCCCGGCGCGTCAACCTCGAGGTCAAGTTCGTGCCCACGCCCTGGGACAGCATGTTCCTGGCCCTGGACTCCCGGAAGTTCGACATGATCGTGGTGACCCACGAGATGGCCTTCGCCCAGGAGGTGGCCAACCACGTCGCGTTCATGGACGGCGGCGTCGTGGTGGAAGAGGGCACCCCCAGGGAAGTGTTCGAGCACACGCGCCAGGAGCGGACCCGGAACTTCCTGCAGCGGGTCCGGCGCGATACGGTGGCCCACTAACCGGCCAGGAAATCCACGGCGATCTGGGCCAGCCCCCGGGTCAGGACCAGGAGGTTCTTGTCCTCCCACTGGAAATGCGGCTGGTGGTGGGCCATGGGTACGCCGTCCCGGCCGATGCCCACGAAGACGAAGGCAGACGGCACCCACTTGCCGAAGTAGCCGAAGTCCTCGGCCCCCATGCTGGGCGCGCCGCTGGCATCCACGTTGTCCGCTCCGACCACCTTGGCGAAGGCGTCCCGCGCCACCCCGGTCATGCGCGGATCGTTGATGACGGGCGGGTAGGATTTCCTGGATTCGAAGGAATAGGTCGCCCCCTGGGCCCCGGTGATGCCTTTGAGGATGTTCTCCATCTCCATGGGAATGACGTCGCGCAGGGCCTCGTTGAAGGTCCGGATGGTGCCCTTGCCTTCCACCACCTCGGGGATCACGTTGGTGGCCTCCCCGCCGTGGATGGCGGAGACGGTCACCACCACCGGCTCCAGCGGATTGATCCGCCGGCTGGGGATGGACTGGAAGAAGGTGATGGCCTGGGCCGCCAGCAGGATGGGGTCCGCGGTCAGGTGCGGATACGCGCCGTGGCCGCCCTTGGCGAAGATCTTGAACCAGAAGGCGGTCGGCGAGGCCATCATGGGCCCGGGGCAGAGCTGCACCTTGCCTTCGGCCAGCTGGCCCCAGAGGTGGCAGCCGAAGGCCGCGTCCACCTTGGGATCCTCCAGCACCCCCTCCTGGATCATCCGCGCGGCCCCCCCATCGGTCTCCTCGGCGGGCTGGAACACCAGCTTCACATTGCCGTCGAAGGTGTCGCGCAGCTCGTTCAGCACCATGGCCGCCCCCAGCAGGCCGGCCACGTGGCCGTCATGCCCGCAGGCATGCATCCGGCCCGGGACGGTCGACTTGAAGGCGACGTCAACCTCTTCCTGGATGGGCAGGGCGTCCATGTCGGCCCGGAGCAGCACCGTCCTGCCCGGACCCCGGCCCGGGATGAGGCCGACCACGCCGGTCCCGGCGACGCCGGTCCTGGTTTCGATGCCAAGGGAGGCGAGCACCTCCGCGATCAATTTGGCCGTGGCATATTCCTCGTCCCCCAGTTCGGGATGCCGGTGGATCTTGTGCCTGATGTCGGCGATGGCTGCGAAATGCTCACTGGAGAGCTCCTTGATTCTTTCTGTCAGCACGGCTACCCGCCTTTCCGGGGATGGTCTTCTGATCCTACACCGCTTCCCGGCCCGGGGAACTTCGCGGGCGTTCTTGGCATCTTCAAGGGGCCGTGAAAGGAACTGCCATGATCTGTCTGCTTCTTCTCCTGCCCTTGTTCATGTTCGCCCTGCTTCCCTGCGTCTGGGCCAGCAGCTATCCGTACGCCTACCATGATCCGGGCTGTCACCGGACCGTGTACCTCGTCCACCGCGATGCCCCCCCGCCCCAGGCCGTGAGGAAATAGTTCAAGGCAGGGCGTGGGCGAAGAACACCACCTGGTAGTCCCGGGCGGAGAACCAGGCGCCGCGGTGGTGGTGGAAGCCCTCCTTCACACTGGTGGACGTGGCGTTCTCGGCACCGGCCTGGATGATCTGGGGCCCTTCCGCCTCCAGCAGGGCTTGGCTCTTGTCGCTGGCCCGCACCAGGGCCGCATGGCCGGATTTGAAGGGATCGGGGCTCGGGAACAGGACCACCACCACCTGGCCCTGGTTGGCCAGCTCCTGGGCCCGGAAAGGTGAGTCCACCGGCGTCCAGCCGTGCTTGGGCCCTTCCGCCTTCAGCCAATCCACCTGGGCCGTGGCCAGGTAGTTCTCGCCGTGCTCGGGCGGGTGCAGCATGTCGATCCCGATCCGGTCGCAGGCCGCGGCCAGGAAGGCGCTGCAGTGGGTGGAGCCCTTGCTCTGGCTGGGCTCCCCGGTGCGCCAGTCCGCCAGGCGATGGCCCGGCAGCCAGTGGTGTTCCACGTCCATGGCGGCGAACCGCTCGGTCAGTTGGGCCCCTTGGGGCGTCACCCCGCCCGCGCACAGGCAGGCGGCCAACAGGAAGGGCAAGCAGCGGCGGATCACCATGACACGACTCCAGGACACAGGGGTTCCTCCGGCAATGGTAACGAACCCGGTACGGGACCGTCCCCCTTTGTTAATGAAAACTATTTCTATTTGATGTAGGCTTGACCTTGAACAGTGATTCGTTGGCGGAGTGAATCTGATGGATTGGAAAACGAGTGCCGGGGTGCTGGCGGTGATCGGGCTGGGCGTGGTGCTGATGGGCTGCCAGCGCCGGCCTCCGGTGCCGGCGCAGGCCGGGCAGAGGACCATCGTCACCACCTACTCCATCCTCGGGGCGGCCGTGAAAGACCTGGTGGGCGACACCTTCACCGTGACCTCGGCCATTCCCAACGGGCTGGACGTGCACGAATGGGAGCCGTCGGCCAAGGACATCGAGGCCCTGACCCGGGCCGACCTCATCGTCGAGAACGGGCTCGGGCTGGAAGGCGGCATGGGCAAGGCCCTGGACCAGGCCCGCAAGGCCGGGGTCAAGTTCTTCACCGCCTCGGAGCACATCACCGTCCGCCACGTGGGGGCCGGAGAGGGCATTCCCTCGGACGATCCGGACCAGGCCGTGGGCGCCGAGGATCCGCACCTGTGGACCGACCCCCTGGCGGTCAAGGCCGTGGTGGACGCGTTGGCCCTGGACCTCAAGCGCCAGTTCGGGGTGGACCTCTCGGCCCGGGCGGCGGACCTGGACAACCGCCTCACCACCCTGGACGCCGAGATCCGGGCCAAGGTCGACGCGCTGCCGGCCTCGCGGCGCAAGCTGGTCACCGGCCACGAGTCCCTGGGCTACTTCGCCCAGCGCTACGGATTCAAGCTGGTGGGCGCGGTCATCCCCAGCATGACCACCGAGGCGGAGAGCTCCGCGGCCAGCCTGGACGCCCTGAAGAAGCTCATCAAGCAGAACCAGGTCTCCGTGGTGTTCACCGAGCTGGGCACCCCGCCCCGGACGGTGGAGGCCCTGGCCCGGGAGAGCAAGGTGCGGGCCGTGTCCCTCACCACCCACAACCTGCCCGCTGACGGCGACTACTTCACCTTCGAGCGCACCCTCGCCGACACCATCCTGGACGCCCTGAAATGATCCTGGACTGCCTGGTCACCCCCTTCAGCAACAACGCGTTCATGCTCAACGCGCTGCTGGCGGGGGTGCTGGTGTCCATCGCCTGCGGCATCGTCGGCACGTTCGTGGTGCTGCGGGGGCTGGCCTTCATCGGCGACGCCCTGGCCCACGGGGTGCTGCCCGGCGTGGCCATCGCCATGCTCCTGGGCCTGCCGGGCATGCTCGGCGCGGCGGTGGGGGCGCTGGGCATGATCTTCGGCATCGGCTTCATCACCCGCCGCTCCAACCTGTCCTCGGACACCGCCATCGGCCTGCTGTTCGTGGGCATGCTGGCCCTGGGCGTGGCCATCGTCTCCCGCTCCCACGCGTTCTCCGGCGACCTGGTGCGGATCCTGTTCGGCGAGATCCTGGGCATCCGCACCTCGGAACTGGTCACCCAGCTGGCCGCAACCCTGGTGATCGCGGCCCTGGCCGTGGCCTGCCACCGGCCGTTCCTGCTGCTCTGCTTCAGCCCCGAGCAGGCGGAGGTGTCCGGGTTCCCCCCCCGGCGCTACCACGCCATCATGCTGCTCATGATCGCCCTGACCGTGGTGGTGTCGTTCCGCACGGTGGGCACGCTGCTGGTGTTCGGGATGCTGCTGGCCCCGGCCGCTTCCGCCGCCCTGTTCTCGCGCAAGATCATCACCATGGTCCTGTCCGCCTCCGGCATCGGCGCCGGCTCGGTGTACGCGGGCCTGCTGGCCAGCTACCACTTCAACATCGCCGCGGGCGCGGCCATCACCCTTTCGGCTTCGGTGGTGTTCTTCCTCCTGCTGGCGCTCAGGCAGCTGCTGCCGCCCCTGGGAGCGGCCCGATGACCGCCTCGGTGGAGGCCCGCGGGCTCGGCGTCGGCTACCAGGGCGAGACGGTGGTAGCGGACATCGGCTTCACCCTGGAGCCGGGGCAGCTGCTGGCCCTGGTGGGGTCCAACGGCTCGGGCAAGACCACCCTGCTCAAGACCATCGCCGGGCTGCTTCCGCCCACCGGCGGCGCCATCGAGGTGTTCGGCGGCAAGCCCCTGTCCAGGCCCGCCGGAGTCGCCTACATGGGCCAGTTCCACCCCACCAGCTTCATGCTGCCCCTGCGGGTGCACGACGTGGTGAGCATGGCCCGGTTCGCCCGGCACGGCCTGTTCGGCCGGCTCAGCGCCGCCGACCGGCGGGCGGTGCAGGAGGCCATGGCGGTCATGGGGGTGGAGCAGCTCTCCCATGCGCCCCTGAACGCCCTGTCCGGCGGCCAGCGCCAGCGGGTGTTCCTGGCCCAGGCCTTCGCCCGGGACGCCGACCTGATCCTGCTGGACGAGCCCGCGGCCAACCTGGACGGCGCGGCCCGGGGCATCTACCGCCGGCACCTGCGCGCCCTGACCGAGACCGGCCGCTCGGTGATCATCGCCACCCACGACATCGACGAGGCCGCCGAATGCGACCGCACCATGCTGCTGGCGCACCGGGTGGTGGCCTATGGCGTCAGCGCCGAGATCCTCACCCAGAAGGCGATCCTGTCCACCTTCGGCATGGTCGGCAAGTACCAGGAAGGCGGCATCGTCATCGTCGAGCGCGAGCACGCCCACGACGATTGCCAGGACCACTAAACCAAACCGGGCCCCTGCCCGTCCATAGTTCGTATCACGTTCCAACCTGACAATTCGCGACCATTCGCTCAAGGCGGTACCCATGGATCCAACCCCAGCCCTTGTCATCCGGGACCTGTTCAAGAGCTTCCCCGCTCCCAGCGGCCAGCGCATCGAGGTGCTGCGCATCCCCCAGTTCGAGCTGGGGGCCGGCCAGCAGGTGGCGATCCGGGGCGAGAGCGGCCTGGGCAAGACCACGCTCATGCACATCATCGCCGGCATCCTGGAAGCGGATTCCGGGTTCGTGGCGGTGGGCGGCACCCAGGTCACCGGCCTGTCCGAAGCCGGCCGGGACCGGCTGCGGGCCGAGCGGCTGGGCTACGTGTTCCAGACCTTCAACCTGCTGCAGGGGCTTTCGGCCCTGGAGAACGTGATGCTGGGTCTGGCCTTCGGCCGGGGTGCCGACCCCAAGACGGCCATGGAGGCCCTGGAACGGGTGGGGCTGGCCCAGCGGGCCCACTACCTGCCGCGGCAGCTGAGCACCGGCCAGCAGCAGCGGGTAGCGGTGGCCCGGGCCCTGGCCAACCGCCCCTGCCTGATCCTGGCGGACGAGCCCACCGGCAACCTGGACGCCGCCCGCGGCCGCAAGATCGTCCAGCTGCTGCGGGACAGCGCCTCGAGCCTGGGCTCCGCGCTGCTGGTGGCCAGCCATGATCCGGACGTGCTGGGATCGTTCGAACATGTGGTCGACCTGGCCGCGCTCAACCAGGTGGCGCCCCACGAGGAGGAACTCTGATGCTATTCCTGCTGATCCGGCGAGGTCTTCGCCAGCATCTGGTGTCCACGGCGGTGGCGGTGCTCCTGGTGGCCCTGGGCATGGGCCTGGTGGTCTCGGTATGGGTGGTGCGGGCCCAGGCTGAGCAGTCCTTCACCCGGTCCGCCTCGGGCTTCGACGCCGTGCTGGGCGCCCGGGGCTCCAAGCTCCAGCTGGTGCTGAACTGCCTGTTCCACCAGGAGGCCTCCCCTGGCAACATCACCGCCGACGACTTCCAGCAGGTCAAGAGCCTGCCCATGGTGGACCGGGCCATTCCCATCGTGGTGGGTGACAATTTCCGCGGCGTCCGCCTGGTGGGCGTGAGCGACGACTTCTTCCAGAATCTGGAGTACGCCCCGGGCCACGTCTATTCGGTGGACGAGGGCCGCCCGTTCCAGGTGGGCCAGAAGGAAGCCGTGGTGGGCAGCCTGGCGGCGCACCAGCTGGGCTGGTCCCTGGGCACCACCTTCCATCCGTTCCACGGGCTGGACTACAACCCCAACGCCCAGCACAGCGAGATCTTCACGGTGGTGGGAGTGCTGGCCCCCACCAGCACGCCGGCCGACCGGGTCATCTGGGTGCCGCTGGAGGGCGTCCAGCGCCTGGGCGGCCATGATCCCGCCGCCTTCACCGACCTCAGCGGGGTGCTCATCAAGTTCAAGCCCGGGGCCGGCGCCGCCGGCCTGATGCTGGACACCCGCTACAACCGGCAGGGCAAGCGCCTGACCCTGGCCTGGCCGGTGGCCTCGATCCTGGCGGACCTGTTCGCCAAGTTCTCCTGGTTCGAGAGCGCGCTGCAGGCGCTGGCCTACATGGTGGCGGTGGTGGCCGGGGCCTCGGTGTTCTCCGCGGTGTACTCCTCCATGAGCGCGCGCAAGCGCGACCTGGCCATCCTGCGCGCCCTGGGCGCCCACCGGGGCTTCCTGATCGCGGCCGTGCTGGGCGAATCCGCCGGCATCGGGCTGCTGGGCTGCGCCCTGGGCTTCGGGCTCTACGCGGCCATCGCCTCCACCGTGCAGGAGATCCTGCGCACCCACATCGGCGTGCTGCTGGAGCCCTGGGCCTGGAATCCGGTGCTGGTCTGGGGCCCGGTGCTGATGCTGGCGCTCAGCGTCGCCGCGGGCGCCCTGCCGGCGTGGCGGGCCTACCGTCTGTCCGTGGCCGACGGCCTCTCCCCGCTGAGCTGAGGCCGAACCATGAACCTGAAGAAGCCCCTCGCCCTTCTCATCGTCCTGGCCCTGGCCGGCGGCGGCTGGGCCCTGGTCCGCTGGCGGATCCGGGCCACGGCCGTGGCCGGGACCGCCCACGACCCGGTCAAGCCGCACCAGGACCAGCCGCCCCACGGCGGCACCCCCATCGTGCTGGGCGACGAGCAGTTCCATGTGGAGCTGGTGCGCGACCCCGCCAGCGGCACCCTGCGCGCCTACATCCTCGACGGCGAGATGGAGGATTTCGTCCGGATCAGCGCCAAGGCCTTCGACATCCTGGTGGACCGGGACGGGCGCAAGGAGACCCTGGCCTTCAGGCCGGTGGCGGACCTGGCCACGGGCGAGACCGTCGGCGACACCTCCCTGTTCGAGGCCCGGGCCGACTGGCTCAAGCAGGTGGACCACTTCAAGGGGGTGATCCGGATCCTGCCGATCCAGGACCAGGTCTTCAAGGCCGTGGCCTTCGACTTTCCGGAAGGCAACGACAAGGATTAGTTAGGCAACCGGAAAATGGATCCGGAACGTGGTCCCCCGCCCCGCGGCGGTGTCCACCCAGAGGCCGGCGTTGTGGGTGCGCAGGATGCCCAGGGCCGCCGACAGGCCCAGGCCTCGGCCGTGCCGGTGGGTGGTGAAGAAGGGGTCGAAGGCCCGCTCCAGCACCTCCGGGCTCATGCCCGAGCCGTTGTCTGAAACGGAGAGGCACACCGCCGCCGCCCCTTCGGGGGGCGGGTGGATCCAGAGGCCCGGGGCCGGGCCCGGATCGTCCCGGCGCAGTTCGGTGCGCACCTGGACGGTTCCGCCGCAGGGCCCCAGGGACTCCTGGGCGTTGAGCACCAGGCCCGTGAGCACCTGGGCCAACTGCTTGCCGTCCCCTTCGATCTCCGGGAGCCCGGCCTGGCCGAGGAACTCGATCCGCTGGCCGCCCGGATCCGCGAGGGAGCGCAGGCAGTCCTGCACCAGCTTGTTCAGGGCCAGGATCTCGGAATGGCGAAAGCTCCTGCCCGAGTACTCGAGCATGCGGTGGGTGAGCAAGGAGGCCTTGTCCAGGATCTTCAGGGCCCGGTCCACGGGCGCCTTGATACCGCCGTCCGGGGCCTTGAGCAGGGCCAGCTCCAGGTTCCCCTGGACCGCCTGGAACAGGTTGTTGAAGTCGTGGGCGACCCCGCCGGCCATGAGCCCCAGGCTCTCCATCTTCCGGGCGCGGATCAGGTCGTCGTTCTTCTGCGCCAGCTCCCGCATCAGGTGCGCCCTCTCGGTGAGGTCGGCCACCATGAGCATGAGGATCCGCTCCCCCCGGCTGGCGAACGGCACGAAGGTGCAGTCCAGTTCCTTCCCCAGGCCGAAACTGGTGGTCAGGACCGCATCCAGCCTCTGTTCGGCGCTGGTGGCCAGGGCCGCCTCGGCCTTGGCCAGGAGGCCGGACTCGGCCCAGGCCGTGTTCCGACGGAAGTTCTGCGTGCGCAGGGCTTCGATGCTGCCGCCGGTGATCCGGGCCGCGGCCTGGTTGGCCAGGATGCAGGCCCCGTCCGCGGCCCGGTAGAGCAGGATGCCGGTGGGGGAGGCGGCGATCAGCTTCTGGTTCAGCCGCAGGGCGTCGTCCCGCTCCATCTGGGCATCCACCCGGTCCGAGACGTCCTCCAGGCACCAGATGGCCCCCTCCTCGGGCCGCCCGGACACCAGCAGGCTGCCCACCAGGTAAGCCCAGAACGGGCTGCCGTCCACCCGCCGGAACTGGATCTCCCCCTTGAAGCGCCCCTCCCGCTCGATGGTCGCGTAGCCGGTGCGGCCGAAGGCCGCGAAGGCCGCCGCATCCCGGTGGAACGGGGCCATGCTGGCGCCCGCCAGACGCTCCGCAGGCACCCCGAAGATCTCCCCCCACCGGGGATTGGCCCACTGGATCAGCCGGTCCTTGATGTGGGCGATGCCCAGGCCGCTGTTGGCCAGGACCAGGGTCTGCACGTGCAGGGAGCGCAGCAGCTCCTCCCAGGCCCGTTCCCGCACCTGGGCCGCCTCACGGTAGCGCCGGTCGCTCCGGGCCTGCCGGAGGAACCTCCACAACGCCCCTCCGGCTGCTGGCATGGATGCGGCCTTTCAGGGTTTGGGGGTGAACGCGTCGGCCAGGTCCACCACGGTCATGGTGCCGTAGTTCTTGTGCTCGCCGATGGCCGCGCCGGCGGTCTGGAAATCCGGGTTGAAGATGTTCTTGCGGTGGCCCCGGTCCGGCACGCCGTCGTCGATGACCAGCTGGACGACGGTCATGCGCGGGACTTCCTTGCCGTAGTTGATCACTTCCCCGATCAGGGATCCCGGCTGGCCGTAGCGGCGGATCCGCTCGCCGAAGGTGGAGCCGGAGGCCCCCACGTGGCCGATCTGCCCGGTGGGGCCCTGGTCCCGCACGTGCTCCCAGGCCGCGGCGTGCAGCCCTTCCGAGAACGTCACCTCACCTTCGATGGGCTTGACCTGCTCCAGGAACGCCGCGGCCTCCTCCACCGCCGCCCGCCCCTCCTCGGTGCGGATGGGGATGTGGTCCTCCAGCCGCCACAGGGTGCCCTCGAAGCGGGTGCCCAGGGCGCGCAGGTACCGGGCGTACTCCCTGGGAAACCTGCGGATCTTGGTGATTTCCCGCACAACCGCCTGTTCCTCGGCCGTGCTCCGGGGGGCCCTGGGCGCCTGGGCGCAGAGGCAGGCCGCAGCGAAGGCGGCGATGACCAGAGACCGGGCCATGGCGCTTGGCAGTTTGCCGGATTCAATCATCGTCGCACCCCCGCCCGCATAGCTTGCCATGATCCTAACTCTTCCCAGGTTAGAATGAACCAATTGGAGTTGCGCATGGCCCCCTACCTCAGCATCGTGATCCCCGTTTTCAATGAAGAAGCGAATATCGCCAACCTTTGGCAACGCCTGTCCGCCGTCCTCGCCGAGCATTTTCATGACCCTGGCCGGCCCTGGGAAGTGATCTTCACCGACGACGGCAGCCGGGACGGCAGCCTGGCCCTGCTCCAGGACCTGGCCCAGCGCGAGCCCAGGATCTGCGTGGTGGAGTTCAACCGCAACTATGGCCAGCACGCGGCCATCTTCGGCGCCTTCGCCGTGACCCGGGGCCAGGTGATCGTGACCATGGACGCCGATCTGCAGAACCCGCCGGAGGAGATCCCCAAGCTGGTGGCCAGGATCGAGGAGGGGTTCGACGTGGTGGGCGGTTGGCGCCAGGGCCGGATGGACAACGACAGCCTGTTCCGCACCCTGCCCTCCAAGATCGTCAACATGGTCACCCGCAAGACCACGGGCGTCCAGCTGCACGACTATGGGTGCATGCTCCGCGCCTACCGGCGCGAGATCGTGGACGCCATGCTGCAGTGCAAGGAACGCTCCAGCTTCATCCCGGCCCTGGCCAACAGTTTCGCCAAGCGGATCACCGAAGTGCCGGTGGAGCACGCCGAGCGGGCGGCGGGCGATTCCAAGTACGGGTTCTGGAAGCTGATCAACCTCCAGTTCGACCTGCTCACCAGCTTCTCCCTGCTGCCGCTGCAGATGCTCAGCGTGCTGGGGGTCATCGTCTCGGCCACGGGCATCGGCTTCGGCATCATCCTGCTGGTATACCGGATGCTCCACCCCGAAGGCACGGTGCAGGGCGTGTTCACCCTGTTCGCCATCCTGTTCTTCTTCGTGGGCGCCCAGTTCCTGGCCTTCGGCCTGCTCGGCGAGTATATCGGCCGCATCTACCAGGAAGTGCGTGACCGGCCCCGGTATGTGGTCAAGAAGCTGCACAAGACCGATGAATGAAGCCCATGACGGAAGGAAACCCCATGGCCGCCAAAGGTAGAATCCTGTTCGTGGACGATGAGCAGCAGGTGCTCGACGAGTTGCGCCGCCAGGCGCCGCTGCTCGGGGACGAATGGGAGCCGGAGTTCGTGGACAGCGCCGCCAAGGGGCTGCAGGCCTTCGCCCAGCAGCCGTTCAACGTGGTGGTCTCGGATCTGCGCATGCCCGGAATGAACGGGGCCGAGTTCCTGCAGGAGATCATGGCGCGCTACCCGTCCACCATCCGGCTCCTGCTCGCCACCGACAAGGACCGGCAGCTGGCCCTGCAGAGCGTGGGGCGGACCCACCAGTTCCTGGCCAAGCCCTGCGACCTGGCCTTCCTGAAATCCGCCGTGAATTTCAGCTTCAACCGCGGGCGGCGGGTGGGCAACGACCATGTGCGGGAGCTGATCGCCCGCATCGGCCAACTGCCCGCGGTGCCCGAGCTCTACCAGCAGATCACCCGGCTGCTGGAATCGGAGCGCGGCTCGGTGGACCAGCTCGGGACGGTCATCGGCCGGGACGTGGCCATGACCGCCATGATCCTGAAACTGGCCAACTCCGCCTTCTTCAGCCTGAGGCACGCCGTGACCAGCGCCACCGAGGCGGTCTCCTTCCTGGGCATCGACCTGCTCAAGGCCCTGGTGCTGGCCCACGGCCTGTTCGGCCAGGTGGGCGCCTTCCGCATCCCCTCCTTCACCATCCAGCACCTGTGGCAGCACAGCCTGGCGGTGGCGGCGGCCGCCCGGCGCATCGCCGATGTGGAGGATCCCGGGGCGCAGCGGGCCAACGAGTTCTTCACCGCGGGCCTGCTGCACGACATCGGCATCCTCATCCTGGCCTCCCGGTTCCCCGAGGACTATGCCAAGGTGCTGGAAACCAGCCTGCGTACCGGCAGCGACCTGGAGGGCGTGGAGTTCCACATCTTCGGCGCCACCCACGCGGAGGTGGGAGCCTACCTCCTGGCGCTCTGGGGCATCCCCGAGCCCGTGGTACAGGCCGCCGCCCACCACCACAGCATCAGCCACCAGCCGGTGCGGGGCTTCTCCGCCGCCCTGGCCGTGCATGTGGCCGATACCCTCCACGCCTACAACCCCGAGCATGCGATCTTCGCCAAGGCCCACCTGGACGAAGCCTACCTGGAAAAGCTGGGCCTGGCCCACCGCCTGCCCGAATGGGTGGCGGCGGCCCAAACCAGCTAGTATTGGAACGTTTCAGATGTTGGCCAGTTCAAGGATTCTACGCTCGTACACCTGCGCGACCTCCCGCCCGTTCCAGCGGAAGGTGAGGTAGGTGTCGTGGCGGCAGGCGCGGAGGGTGCCGGGATCGAACACTGCGCAGCATTCTCCGCCCGCGTGGCGCAGGCTGAGCCAGAGGATGCCGCGGGAGCCCGCTCCCCGCAGCTGGCCCGCGAGGGCCTGGGAGGCGGCGTAGGAAACCGGATCGTAGACCGCCGACCAGGGAGCCCGGGTTCGGGCCTTGCTGCGCAGATCGTGGAACGTCCCCGCCAGGTGGACCCTGAGCGCGCGGTATTCGAGATCCTGGGCTTCCTGGATCCCCTCCGTCCGGTAGGACAACTCCAGGTGGTAGCGTACCTCCGCCAGGCTGGTCGCCAGTTCCCGGGCCGCGTAGAAGGCCCCCTGCCGGGCCGTGGAGAACCGCCCCGGGCGCGGCACCAGGTAGCAGGCGTTGATCCACCCCGCCCCCGGCCCGAAGAGGATCCGGGAAGGATCCTGGGCGGCCAGGTCGCCCATCCCGGAGGCGGTGAAATCCGCCAACCTGATCTGGAGATCCTGAGTTTCCGGGTCCTCCGCAATCCGCTCGAAACAGTCCGACGGGCGGTAGCGGGACGGCACCAGCCGCGCCGCCTGCGCCCACTCCACCCCGGCTTCCGGTAGGCGCGGCTTCAAAGGCCGAACCTCCAGGCCTCCAGGTAGCGGCGCACATCCACCAGGGCCGTCACCGTGCCCTGGAGCATCCAGGCCAGGGGCGAGTGGCCCTCGAACCGCAGATCGGCGTGGGGGCGGCGCATCCAGCCAAGGGAGGACTGCGGGTTGGGCAGCAGGATCTCCAGGTTCGCCCAGATGCCCAGCAGCAGGGAGAGGCGCTCCAGGGTGTCCCTGGAAACGATGTGGGCTTGCCCCTTCAGCACGGCGTAGTAGGTGGTCTTGGGCAGGCCTCCCAACAGGATGCGCTGCTCCTCGACGGTGAGCCCCCAGTGGTCGCCCATCCGGGCCAGGCCGCGCATGCCGGCCTCGGCCATGTCCATGGCCTGCCGCCCCTTGGGCAGGGTCCGCAGTGGGGAAGTCTGGGGCTGGGCTCCGTCGTTGCTCATGGTCCACCTCCCATGACAGTCTGGTTCGAATTGGAACCAAGTCAAGGGTATCGTCTAAATTAGAACTCTGGAGGGGTTATTGCGCCGGCGTGATGACGGCCGTCCGCAGGGTCCGCGCCATTTTCAGGAACACCGCCGCCTGCGGGCTCTGGGGATGGCCCACCACCAGGGGCACCCCCTCGTCGCTGCCCACCCGCAGATCCAGGTCGATGGGGATCTCGCCCAGGAAGGGCAGGCCCATGCGCTTGGCGGCGGCCTTGACCCCGCCGTGGCCGAAGATGGGGGTCTCGGCGTGGCAGCTGGGGCAGTGGAAGCTGGACATGTTCTCGATGATGCCGGCGATGGGCACCTTCACGGTCTGGAACAGGCCGATGGCCTTGCGTGCGTCCAGGAAGGCCACGTCCTGGGGCGTGCTGACGATGATGGCGCCTTCGACCTTGGCGTTCTGCACCAGGGAGATCTGGGTATCGCCGGTGCCGGGGGGGAGGTCGATGAAGAGGTAGTCCAGGTCGCCCCACAGCACGTCCGCCAGGAACTGGGTGAGGGCCTTGTTCAGCATGGGCCCGCGCCAGATCACCGGCCGGTCCTCGTCGATGAGGAAGGCCAGGGACATGAGCTTGATCCCGAACTTCTCGATGGGCACGATCTTGCCCTCCGGTGTGCCCTCGGGGCCTTCCTTGATGCCGAACATCATGCCCATGCTGGGCCCGTAGAGATCCGCGTCCAGAAGGCCCACCTTCAGCCCCAGGCTGCCCATGGCCACGGCCAGGTTGGCCGCGACCGTGCTCTTGCCCACCCCGCCCTTGCCTGAGCCCACCACAAGGCAGTGCTTGACCGAGGGCAGCAGGTTCTTGAACTCCGCCTCGGGGGTGGGTTCCCACGCCAGCTGGATCTCCACCTGCTCCACCTGGGGCACCCGCCCCACCGCCTCGGCCACCGCGGCGCGGATGACCGCCTCCCGGTCCCGGTAGGCGTCCAGCAGCTGGAGCTGCACCACAACCTTGGACTCCGACACGTCGATGCCCCGCACCGCCTTCAGGGCGACCAGGGTGGCCCCGGTCCCGGGCACCTGATAGGCGTTGAGGGCATCATAGATGGCGGCGCGACTGATTCTCGTTCCCATATCCTTACTCCAACCTATAGCCTGACACAGAAGTGGCATCGGACTCCATGTCCGGGCTTTGCCCGGGCATGGAGTCTGCAGTTTGGACATTCCGTCCCATTCCATCATGACCTGCCGGTGGCTCTGGAATGGTCCGTCCGGGTCCCTCGGCTTGGCGACGACTCAACTCGGGTCCCCCGGCCAGGCGACGACCAACACTTTCGCTTCGCACTTTCCGTACACGCAAGCTGCGGGCGGAAAGTCCGAAGCGTTTG
>PLUC01000217.1 GCA_003165415.1 Holophagaceae bacterium | reverse complement strand
ACGTCTTCACCATGGGCGCCCGGCCCCTGGCCAACCTCAACTCCCTGCGCTTCGGGGAGCTGGACGCGCCGCGCATGAAGGGCCTGGTGAAGGGCGTGGCCGCCGGCATCAGCGGCTACGGCAACTGCATGGGCATCCCCATGCTGGGCGGCGACGTGGCCTTCGACGCCTGCTACAACGGCAACATCCTGGTGAACGCCTTCACCCTGGGCGTACTCAAGGCCGACAAGGTGTTCACCGGCTACGCCTCGGGCGTGGGCAACAAGGTGATGTACATCGGCTCCAAGACCGGCCGGGACGGCATCCACGGGGCCAGCATGGCCTCGGCGGAGTTCGGCGAGGGCAGCGAGGAGAAGCGCCCCACGGTGCAGGTGGGCGACCCGTTCACCGAAAAGCTCCTGCTGGAGGCCTGCCTGGAGATCTTCCAGACCGACTGGGTCATCGGCATCCAGGACATGGGCGCCGCCGGCCTCACCTCCAGCTCCTTCGAGATGGCCTCCCGGGCCGGCACCGGCCTTGCCCTGCAGCTGGACCAGATCCCCATGCGCGAGCAGGGCATGACCCCGTTCGAGCTGATGCTGTCCGAAAGCCAGGAGCGCATGCTGCTGGTGGCCAAGCCGGGCCACGAGCCAGACATCCAGCGGATCCTGCACAAGTGGGACCTGGACGCGGTCATCGTCGGCGAGGTCACCGATTCCGGGCGCTTCATCGGCCTGTGGCACGGCGCCAAGGTCATCGACCTGCCCATCCAGCCCCTGGCCGACGCCGCACCCAAGTACGACCGGCCCCAGGCCCGCCCCGCCTACCTGGACGAGCTGGACCGGCCCCTGCCCGAGGACCTGGCCCCCGGAGCGGTGGACGCCCAACTGCGCCGGCTCCTGGCCAGCCCGACCATCGCCAGCAAGCGCTGGATCTTCGAGCAGTACGACGGCACCGTGCGCGGCAACACCCTGCTCCGCCAGGGCGAAGCCGACGCCGGGCTGATCCGGGTCAAGGGCACCGGCAAGGCCGTGGCCATGAAGAGCGACTGCAACAGCCGCTATGCCTACCTGGATCCGTTCTGGGGCGGGGCCCACGCCGTGGCCGAAGCCTGCCGCAACCTGGCCTGCGTGGGTGCCGACCCCATCGGCCTCACCGACTGCCTCAACTACGGCAACCCGGAAAAGCCCGAGAACATGTGGGCCCTGGCCCAGGGCATCCTAGGCATCCGCCAGGCCTGCCTGGCCCTGGACGTCCCCATCGTCAGCGGCAACGTGAGCCTCTACAACGATACCGAAGGCGTCGGCATCTATCCCACGCCCATGATCGGCGCCGTCGGCCTGATCGAGGACTGCTCCCTGGCCGGGGACGGCAACCACTACTGCGGCTCGGCCTTCCAGGGGGCCGGGCACGGCATCTTCCTGTTGGGGGAGACCCGGGACGAATTGGGCGGCAGCGAGTACCTCAAGCAGCGCACCGGCCAGGTCTATGGCGCCTGCCCCGAACTGCGCCTGGACGACGAGCTGCGGCTCCAGGCCTGCGTCCGGGAAGGCATCCGCATGGGCCTCGTGCGCAGCGCCCACGACCCCAGCGAAGGGGGCCTGCTGGTGGCCGTCCTGGAATCCGCCTTCGGCGGCGAAATGGGCTGCCGGCTGGAGCTCACCCGGGCCGGGCTGCGCCTGGACGCCCTGCTGTTCGGCGAGAGCGCCGGGAGGATCGTGGTCACCGTGGAGCCCGAAGGGGAATCCAGCCTGGCCAGGCTGGCGGCCGCCCACCGGGTGAGCCTCGCCCGGCTGGGCACCACCGGCGGCGCCCGCGCCACCGTGCGGGTGGACGGACTCAACGTGCTGGATGCCGAGGCCGGCGGCCTGAAGGAGATCCACGCCTCGGCCCTGGAACTCGCGCTCCAGGCCTGATTCAGGCCGTCAACGCCGCCGTGAGCCGGCCCATGTCAGGCGCCTTTTCCAGCGACTGGACCGCTTCGATGATGGCTGCGCACTTCGCCCCGGGCCACTTGGCGAAGTCGGCGCACTCCCGGAACTTGTCCGCGCTTTCCTGGTACGACGATGACGCTGGCCTGGCCGCTGGATCCCAGTTCCTTGAGGTATTCCAGCACGGCATGCCGGTGCTCGGAGACCGAACCGGCCAGGGCCAGCCCGAAGCCGTCCAGGATGGATTTCTTGGCGAACTCCAGCACCTCCGCCGGCAGTTCCTCGTCCTTCGTGTTCACGATGAACTCGGACACATACTGGGTTAGTCCCGGGGGCGCCGCGGTGGCCGGCGTGCCCTGCCGGCAAAACCTACGCCTGGATATCGACACCCGGCCCCTGGCCGATCAACTGGGCCAGCTGGGCCCCGGCGCTGGCCTGGATGTCCACGGTCTTCTTCAGCACATCCATGGAGAACTGGGCCAGGTCGGTGGTCTGGTTCTGGGCGGCGGTGGTGCCGGGGGCGGGATTCTGCCCGGCCGCCGAGATGCTGGCCGCCTGTGCCGCATAGTTCTGGGTGACCGCGCTGACGGCGCCGAGGGAGACGCTGAGGCTGCTGGACATGAGGAACTCCATGAAACGGAAAAAAGACCCCTCCCCGCTCGAAGGATCAGGATTCGATCGACCGGCCGGACGCCGGTCAGGCCAGTAGATTCACCGTGCCGCTGGAGGCACTGGACTGGGCCGCCAGGATGGCGCTTTGGACGCTGGCCGGCTGGGTGGAGTCGATGCTGGCCGCCAGCGTGGTGGCGGCCTGGTCGAGGTTGCCCGAGGGAAGGCCGTCCTGGGTGGCCGTGTAGGCGGTCAGGGCCAGGGTCGAACCCATGTCCAGGGCCTGGGCGGAGAGGCCCTGCAGCCCGCCGGTGTCCAGCCCGGACAGGATGCCGGAGGCCGTGGAGGCGCTGGTTCCCTCCGCCGCCGTGGTCATGGCCGAGGTGAGCGACAGGGTGGGGCTGGCCGTCCCGCCGGAGGCGGCCGAGGCTGTGTAGATGCCGCTCACCAGGGAGCCGAGGCTTCCGTCCCCGGCCAGGTCGGCGAGGGGGTCCCCTGATGAATCAGTCGTAGCGTTGCCATAGGCCGAGGTGAGGGCCTGAAGTACCGCCGTTTCTTGGGCTTGGGTCGGGGAGGCTCCAGCAGATTGGGCGTTCTGCAGGGTGGTTTGGTAGGTGTAGAGGCTCAGGGCAGAGGCCGTACTGATCTCCATGCATTCCTCCCCTCACCCCCATTATCGGCACCCCCGGGGGATCCGATGAGCTTTAGGGACCGCGAAAAAATTACCTGTGCTTTTCAGGTAATTTTTCTGCGGACCCCAGGTCAACGCAGGCGTTGACCTGGACTGCAGTTTGGACTTTTCGTCC
>PLUC01000252.1 GCA_003165415.1 Holophagaceae bacterium | reverse complement strand
TACCGTCAGACCGTCCGAAAGAAGATTTTTTCGATGGAATGACTGACCCCCAAGGAACGGGGGCATCAATCATGCTACCTGGGTTTGGCAAAGGAGACGTTGCCGGTCACCCATCAGGGCTCATCCAGGCTGCCTTGTGGTGGCAAGGCAATGGGCCCAAAGGCTTTCACCTGAGGCAGGCCACCGCCAGACTTCCGCCAACTAAGGCGCAACTGGCCGCAGCCCAGCCCACAGCCCTCAAGCGCCGGGGGGCGGGCGGGAACAGCCAGATGGCCAGGCCAGCGAGGGTCATGGGCAGGGTGGCCAGCCACGCGGACCGCGGTAGGCCGGAGCGTCCGGCTAGAACCCAGGCCCCGGCGGTGAGAGCGATCCCCAGCAGGAACGCGGCCAGGCGCGGAGCCTGCGCGCCACGCCGGCGCAGGGCAAACAGGTGGCCATGGACCAGCGCCGTGCCAAGGGTGAACACGGTGCCCAGCAAGAGCGCCAAGGTCACGGAGCCCCGGACCCCCGCGCCCCCGGCCAGCGCCCCCGGCAGGGCGAGGCCGGCGAAGGTCAGGGCCGCCAGTTCCTCGCCGGCCGGGGTGCGCTCCCGCCGAGCCAGGAACAGCCCGAACAGGCCGAGCCCCAGGACCGCGGAAGGCATCAGGGAGCCAAGCTTCACAAGGGGCAGGCCGATCCAGGCCGCCGCCCCGGAGAGGCCTGCCAGGGCGGCCAGGCACCCCAGCCGGACCCGGGCTCGCCCGGTGACGCTGGGGTCCGCTTCACCCCGGCGCCCGAGCAGCACCAGCAGTGGTTCGCTTGCGAGGAACAGGGCGGCGCTGAAGACGCACTGGCCCAGGCTGCGCAGGGCCGGAGCCAGGGCGAAGCCGGAGGCCAGGGCGATGCCCAGCTGTGCATAGGCGCCGTGTTCACGGGGCCAGAGGGAGCGGACTGGGGGCTTCGACATGGAGGGCCTTGGGGGTTTCTCGGCTGAAGATCAGCCTCATGGCGGCGATGACAAGGGGCAGGACGCCCACTAGCAGGAAGACCAAATCGGCCGCCACACGGATCCATTCCAGCGTGTGGAAGGTCCCGGTCATGGTAAAGGCCAGCCTGCGGGAATGCCAGTAGCCGTTGGAGATTGAGTCATAGAGCTGGATGATACCGGCGGGGAACAGGTCCAGAAGCATCATCAGCCCCAGACCCAGGTTCAGACCCCAGAAGCCGGTCTTGACCATTTTCTCGTACCGGTCCCATAGTTCGTCACCCTTGAGCGCCCGGAGACAGAACACCACCACAGCCAGGGCCAGCATCCCGAACACGCCGAACATGGCGGCATGACCGTGGTTGGGCGTGAGCGTGGTGCCGATCTCGAAATAGGAGACGATCGGCAGGTTGATCAGGAAACCGAATACCCCGGCGCCCACAAAGTTCCAAACCCCGACCGCAATGAGGAACTTGATGGCCCAGCGCTGCTTGAAGGCCAACGGCTGGTCGCAGGTCGCGCACATGCGGTTCTGCAGGCGGATGAAGTCCCAGGCGTCCAAGGTGAGCAGGGTCAAGGGCACCACCTCCATGGCGCTGAAGCAGGAGGCCAGCCCCATGTTCAGGGTGCCCTGCCCGCTGAAGTACCAATGGTGCCCCGTGCCGACGATGCCGGCCGCGAGGTAGAGGATGGCGTCCAGATAGACCAGCCGGGTGGCGGTCCGGGCCGTGATGAGGCCCATCTGGACGAACATCACGGCCACCAGCACCGTGGCGAACAATTCGAAGAAGCCCTCCACCCACAGGTGGATGATCCAGAAACGCCAGTTCTCGATAACCGCCAGGTTGGTGTGCGGCCCATAGAACATGGCCGGCAAGTAGAAGACCGGGATGGCCACGGCGGCGTATAGGAACAGCGAGGGGATCTCTCCCTGGTCCCCGCCCTTCTTCATGGCCGGCCGGAGGGCGCGGAACATGAGGAACAGCCAGAAGATCAGGCCCAGCGCCAGCACCACCTGCCAGACCCGGCCCAGGTCCAGGTATGGACTGCCCTGGTGGCCCATCCAGAACCAGAGGTTGCCCAGCTTGTTGTTGATCCCCAGGTACTCGCCGCCGAGGCTGCCGAACACCACGATGGCCAGGGCGCCCAGGAGCACCAGCACCCCAGCGCGCTGGCCCTTGGGTTCCGCGCCGCCCACCAGGGGCGCCAGGAATAGGCCGCCGGCCACCCAGGCGGTGGCGATCCAGAAGATGGCCAACTGGAGGTGCCAGGTGCGGGCCAGGTTGTATGGCAGGATTCTGGCCAGGTCGAACCCATAGAAGCCGTTGGGCTCCACCCGGTAGTGGGCCAGGACACCGCCCATGGCGGTCTGGATCAGGAACAGCAGCATCACCACGGCGAAGTAGAGCCCCAGCGCCTTCTGGCTGGGAGTGAGGACCCATGTGTGGAGCCGGCCCGGCGCCACCGGCCGGTGGCTGCCGGAGCCGCCCCAGCCCAGGTAATCGAACTTGCCGAAGATGAACAGGATCAGCCCCAGCCCGCCCAGCAGGGTGAGCAGGCTCAGCGCGCTCCAGAAGTATGCGGAGGCGGTGGGGGTGTTGCCGACCAGGGGTTCGTACGGCCAATTGTTCGTGTATGAGTAGGCGGTGCCGGGCCGGGTGGCCACAGTGGCCCAGGTGGCCCAGGCGAAGTATGCGTTGAGCCGGCCCAGTTCGGCCGGGTCTTGGATGTAGTGGCTGGGGAGCCCAGGGGCGGGCTGGGGGCCGTTGAAATAGTTGCTCCATTCGCGCGCCTGCAGCCGGTAGGAATCCGCCTCGGGCGCCGAGAACACCAGGGTGTCATCGTTCTTGGTGTAGCGGTTCTGCTTGAGCTGAAGCTTCAGTAGTTCCCCGACCTGCAGGGCCTCGCCTTGGGGCAGGTCCTTGAAGGCCTTGCCGAACTGGGCCCGGGCCAAGGTGTCCCGGCCGATCTCGGCCTCCCGGTGCAGGTATTCCGCTGAGTAGTCCGGCCCCAGGTAGGCCCCATGGCCCCAGAGCGTGCCGTGCTCCATCAGGGCGTACTTCAGGAAGACCTCCTGACCGCCCTTGATGTCAGCGCCCGTGAATAGCGTGTGACCGGCGGTATCCACCACCTGGGCAGGGATCGGCGGCGCTCCGGCATAGGTCTTGACGGTGACCAAGGTCAGCAGGCTGAAACCGAGGATCATCACCAGGATGACCGCCTGGCGCCACCAGTGGGATACGGGTGAACGGTCTTCGAGATCTTGGTTCATGGGTACTCCTTGAAAAATCGTCAGGCGGTGGCTCGCGCCGGGGTCCCCGTATCGGGGTCCGAGCGGGGCATGGATCTTCCTGGGCTCCCACCCAGATCTCCGGGTGGGGCCTGGGCCGGAATGGGGTTACCGGCGGCAGGGCCGGCGTGGATCACTCAATGCTGGGCAACAGCTGTTTCCAGCTCAATGGCTCGCGGGAAAAGCAGATGGCTTTCCAGATAGATGTGCAAGTGGAGGTCCTCCTCCAGGTTCTGCAGGCCCATGACCAGGGAGCGATAGCTGCCGCAGGCGTCTTGGGGTGGGGTGTAGTCGTGGGTGAGGGTCCGCAGTTCCCTCAGGATGTCCCCCACCTGCTCATGCTCGTTCTGCATGGCCCCGATGGGATTCTGCACGGTGCCGAAGCAGCAATCGGTTGCACGGTTACCGGCTTCCAGGTTTCGCACGAAAGGGAACAGGATCTGTTCCTCCTTCTCCAGGTGCGGCCTCAAATCGCGGTCCATGGCTTCGAAACACTGGGCGACGCGGGCGAGTTCGGGGTGGTGGTCACCGTGAACACTGAGGATCTTCTCCATCAGGGGCGCCACCCGCGCCAGTTCTGATCGGGTGAAGGCATGATGGGTAGCCTCGATGTGGTCGATGAGTTCCGTCAGTGAGGCAGACTGCCAGACCTTCGGATCCGATGGGGCGGGCGCCGCAACTTGGAGGTTTGCCAGTTTGTCCTGGACCTCCTGGAGGTCTTTGCCCGCATGGGCGCATGCGGCGGCGAGGGTGCGCTGCCCCCCGCAACAGTAATCAATATTCAACGATTCGAAGACCCGCATGGTGGCGGGAACCTTGAGGACGACGTCGCCGATTTGGGTCTGGACGTCGAATGACATGGGCTTACTCCTTTCGCGGGGACCATTCCCCAGCGTGAATTTCGGTTAGAGGGGCCTGCGGATGCCTGTGCGGAACTGGGAGCCTTCATGGCCGCACCAGACTTCCATGCCGTCAGCTTGAAAAATGAGCAACAGGGGTTCGGGTCGGAAGCCGGTGCTCAGCTCCACGATCTCCCCAGGACCAAAGGTGGCCATAGCCTGCTTGACCCGGGCGAGGGGATGTTCCCCGGCCGCCAGAAAGGGCGCCAGATCCAGTTTCAGAATTACTTTGCCGGGATCGTACCAGGCCGGCAGGTTGTTCTCCTTGGCATCGTTCATCGTGGCTCCGGGGTTTCGTCGTATTGCAGCAGTCGGCGTTCGCCCTTCAGGGCGCGCAGCTGGGTGGCTGCGATCTCGCTGGCATCCACATCGGCCACCAGGCTCTTCAACTGGCCGCGGACCGCCTCGGGAGCCTCCCCACTGTGCAGGTGCAGGATGACTTCTTTGAGGGTCTTGATCCGGAGTTCCTGGTTATTGATCAGCTCGCTCATGATTTCCTTCCCGGGGGTTCAGCCCATTCCCCAATATCCGACTACTGCGGTCATCTTTCCTTGACGCATATCAAGGTCGAGATATTTCTTGTGGTTGGAAATGTTCTTCTGCTTCCGAACCCTCGGCTCAGGGGAACGCTCAAGGGAACGAGTCATCGCGGAGGCAAAATCACACGAAGCCTGGGCCTGCTTGGTTGGGTTCGAGTTCCATGCGCACGCAGTCCGGGCTCCAGCGGGCCATGGTCTCCCGGCTGGAGAGGAGTGCCGTTACGTCCGCGGCCATGCGCTGCTGCCGGGCCTTGAGTGTGTCCTGGCTCATTGGACCAAACGGACCGGCGTGGAGGATTCCAGGAATCGGTTGGCGGAGGACACGTCCTCCTCCAGCGCGCGAACGAGATCCTGGTAGGTGACGCCAACGCAGGGGCCATCCGGGAGTTGGTTGAAGCAGACCCATGTCAGCGGCCCGAGATGTTCGGCCATGAAGCGTGCCAGCGCGGGGATGACGGTATCCAGTGGCAGCGTGGACTCGAACGTGACCTGGGCCCCATGGCCCCTGTAGCGAATCAGACCATGCGTCATGGCCTCGAGGATAATGGCGGTGCGTTCGGGCCCACACGCTGCTTGCCTTGGCATGGCGGCGATCCGGGTCACCGCCTCCTCGGGCAGCCCGACGCTGCGGGCGTTCACCGGGCGCCTTATCCAGTCCGCATGGTCATCGATCCAGTGCCAGCTGCCAGTGCTGGCTTCGAGCCAGGCCCCCTCCTTCATTCGGTGCCCCCGCCAAGCTGGTTGTCCAGATCGCCAGGGGGGGCCTGGGACCTTGGTGGAAGCGGCCGAAGACGATAACTGCCGGCCGCTCGCCGGAGTCCGGGGATCTCCGTCCACCCCTGCTC
This sequence comes from Holophagaceae bacterium, assembly GCA_003165415.1. Classification (GTDB taxonomy): domain Bacteria; phylum Acidobacteriota; class Holophagae; order Holophagales; family Holophagaceae; genus Mesoterricola. Next base: position 10,020 of record PLUC01000252.1, on the reverse strand, counting down.
GTCATATGCCGCTCGAGTGCTGCCGCGGGTGTCCCGAATCAGGACTGTGGCGTCGAGAACAACTCCGAGCTGCTCGAGCACTCGCCAGGCCGTGACCTCCAGGCCCTTGAGATTACCTTCAAGCTGGACGAGGGCATGGGGGATGTGGCCTTGGTCAAGCCGCCTTCCTTCACGCAGGTGCCCAGGAATACCGCCAACTGGCTTTCCCGGGCTTTGGCGCCTTCCCTGTTCTCCTCGAAGTCCAGTTGGGCAGCGATGGCCCTGGCGCAGAATTCGTCCTGAGTCATCCTGGACTGGCGCTTCCGCCGAAGGCTCATCAGGGCCAGCTTCAGCCGAAATCGAAGATCCTCCGGGATGGCCAGCGTGATCCTCACCATGGGCACCAGTGCCCCGGCCTCCACCGTGGGAGCGTCGCCGACCCGGGCCACGTGTGCTGGTTCGGTGACGGCCGGTTGCGCTTCCCGACCCGAGCGCCACCGCCTACTGTGTGATCTCGGACCTGCTGGAGTTGTCCGACGCCGCCCGCTGACGGCCCGCCAGCACTTACTTCCTGGCCACGGCCACGCCTGGGCAACCCAGCTCTGTGGGCATGTATATAAAAATAGGTGCCCTTGGGGTTAATCTGGTGGCTGTTTCTGGAAGACGATGGATCCGCCACAGATGGTCATGAGCACGCTCGCGTCCTTAATTTCCGCGCTTGGGATCTCAAACAGATTGCGGTCCAGAACGACAAGATCGCCGAGTTTGCCGGGGGTGATGGAGCCCTTGTCCAACTCGGCGCACTCCGCGTAGGCCCCGCCCATGGTGGCCTCGTGGATGGCCGCCTCCAGGGGGATCCTCTGAGTCGGCACCCAGCCGTCCGGATGCCGGCCGTCCAGGCTGGCGCGGGTGACGGCGGCGTAGATGGCCATGATCGGGTTCATGGGCGCCACCGGCCAATCGGAGCCGAACGCCATGGGCACGCCCGCGTCCAGGAACGACCGGTAGGGGAAGGCCCAGGGTGCCCGCTCCTGGCCGATCCTGCCTTCGGCCCAGCGGCCGTCGTCAATGGCGTGGTAGGGCTGCACCGAGGCGATCACTCCCAGCTGGGCCATGCGCTCCACGTCCGCCGGCCGCAGGTGCTGGGCGTGTTCCATGCGCAGGCGCCGCCCTGGTCGCCGGGCCAGGGTCTGGAAGATGTCCAGCAGGGTGGCCACGGCCCGGTCGCCGATGGCGTGGACGGCCACGTTGAGGCCGCTGGCGTCGGCGGCCTGCACACGCCTCTCCATCACCCCCTCCGGGAACATCTGCTGGTGGAACAGCCCGCGGTTGCCCGGTTCGTCCGAATAGGGCTCGAAGAACAGGGCTGTGCCGGAACCCAGCGAACCATCGGTGAAGCCCTTGAGTCCGATGAAGCGCAGCCGGTCGGCGCCGAAGCCGGACTTGAGGTCCAGCTTCAGCACGGCGTCCACCTCGGCGATCGGGAAGAACAGGGCGATCCGGGTGGTCAGCCGGCCCTCCAGCAGCAGGTCCTGGTAGACAGCGAAACCCCGCTCGCCGGAGACGTCGTGCACCGTGGTCACGCCTTGGGCGGCGGCCTCGTGCAGCGCGGTCTCGGCCCAGGCCCGCAGCTGGCCCGGGGTGGCCTCCGGGATATGCCGGTAGACCATGTCCCGGGCCGCGTCCTTCAGCACGCCGGTGGGCTCGCCCCCGGCGTCCCGGACGATCGCCCCGCCATCGGGGGCGGGGGTGTCGCGATCCAGCCCGGCCAGGCGCAGCGCCAGGCTGTTGCAAAGCACCATGTGGCCGTCCATGCGGCTGACGCAGACTGGATGGCGCGGGGTGGCCGCGTCGATCCAGTCCCGGCGGGGCAGCTCCGCGTGCGGGAAGTACTGGTGGTCCCAGTTGCCGCCCAGGATCCACTCCCCTTCGGGCAGCTCCCGGGCCTTGGCGGCGATCCGGGCGGTGAATTCGGCTGGTGTCTGGGCGCCGTGCAGTTGCACGCTCAGCAGGGTCTGCCCACCCTCGATGAAGTGGACGTGGCTGTCGGTGAAGCCTGGGAGCACCAGGCGCCCCTGGAGATCAAGCACCCGGGTGCCCGGGCCGACCCAGGGCTCAAGTTCCCGGGTGGAACCCACGCCCACGATGCGCTCGCCCACCACCGCCACGGCTTCCGCCCAGGGGTTGGCCGGGTCCACCGTATAGATCCTCGCGTTGGTCAATACCAGATCAGCACGCATGTCGCCTCTCCATGAAGATCAATCGCTTGCGTCAGCGAGATCCTTGTAGCCTTGCAACTCTAAATCGGTCAGGGTCTTCATCCTGGCTTCGGACTCGTTCTGGTTGGACAGCAGCCACATGTCCATGATCACCTTGAAGCTGGTGATGAGCCCAGTGTAGGAATTGGTGTAGAGCAGGGAGGTGCTCGAGCACAGAATGACTTCATCCGAAAGTGGATAGACCGGGCAGCGGGGCGAATCGGTGAACAGGTAGATCTTGACCCCCCGTTCCCGGGCGAACCGGGCGATCTGGGTGTCCTCCCGGGTATAGGGGGGCAGCGAGGCGATGATCAAGACATCCCGGGCTTCGATGAGGTTCAGCCGGGCGATATAATCGGCGATGGATCCATTGATGGTGATGACCTGCTTCCAGAAGTTGGACGTGAGCAGGAGCACATACAGCTCGGCGATGCACCGGGTGGCGCCGAAGCCGGCGATGAAGATCCGATTGCAGCCCCCCAAGCCTTCGATCATCCGGATCACGGTGGGCAGCTTGATGGCCTGCAGGGTCTTCTTGACGTTGTCCGACTCGAAACGCATGAGCTTCTGCAACTGTCTGGCGCCGGCCAGGGAGGTGAGCTCGGCCATGGAGATCTCGCCGTACGGATTCAGCTGCAGCTTGATCGCCGCCTGGATGGTCTTCTTGAAGGCGGCGTAGCCGGTGAAGCCGATGCTTTTGGTGAACCGGACGATGGCCGCCTCGTTCACCTCGATCTGCCGGGCCAGGGACTGGATTGAGGAGAAGCTTACGCTTTGGGGATCCTCCAGCACGTACAAGGCGATCTTCTTGAAGGTGGGTTTCAGGCCCGGCAAAGCCTCCTTGATCCGTTCGACGGTCGTGGCCCATTCATCCAGGTCGACGGTGTTGACGTCCAGAGTCAATTTTGCTTCTCCTCAGGTTACCCGCCGTACACCTGTTCACCGGCGCTGAAAGTAGCCAGGACCCGCGCGGCGAGCAATTCCCCTTCGGGGGCTTCCATCAGGTCCCGGTCAAGGATAACAAAGTCGGCCCACTTGCCTGGCTCGAGGCTGCCGCGGCTGTCCTCCTCGAAATTGGCCCGGGCCGCCCAGATGGTCATGGCCCGCAGCGCCTGTTCCCGGGTCAGGGCGTTCTCCATCTGGAAGCCCCCCTCGGGCCATCCCTGGAGATCCTTGCGCGCCACGCCCGCGTAGAAACCCTGCAGCGGATTGATGTCCTCCACCGGGAAGTCGCTGCCGTTGGGCAGCCAGCCATTCTGGGCCAGCAGCTCCTGGTAGCGGTAGGCGGTCCGGATCCTCGGGCCCAGGCGTTCCGCCGCCCACTTCATGTCGGAGGTGGCGTGGGTGGTCTGGACCGAAGGCACGATTCCCTTGGCGCCGAAGACCGGCAGGTCCTCGGGATCGATGGTCTGGGCGTGCTCGAGGCGCCAGCGGGCGTCGTTGCCCGGCTCCAGGTGCCGGCCATAGATGCCGAGCATGAGCCGCACGGCGGCGTCGCCGATGCAGTGGGTGGCAACCTGGTAGCCGGCCCGGGCGGCCCGGCGGCAGATGTCCTCCAGGACTTCCGTGGGCGCAAGTTGCAGCCCCCGGTTGCCGGCATCGTCCGAGTACGGCGCCAGCAGCAGGGCACCCCTGGAGCCCAGGGCGCCGTCGGCGTAGGTCTTGACGCAGCGGATGGTCAGCCGGTCCGTGACGTGGATGCCCTTGGCCAGGAAATGCGCCTCGTTCTCCTCGGTGGGATTAAGCATGGCATAGACCCTGAGCTTGAGCCGGCCGTCCCGGTGCATGCCCTCCAGCAGCAGGGCGTCATCCAGGTCGATGCCCGCGTCGCAGACCGAGGTGAGGCCCACCGCGAAGCAATTGGCCTGGGCCGCCAACAGGGCCTCCTCGCGGGTAGCCCGGTCCGGGGGCGGGATGACCCGCTTCACCAGGTCGATGGCATTGTCGATGAGGACGCCGGTGAGCCGGGCCGCCGCCTGGAACAGATCGCCGCCCGGGACCCGGGTACCTTCGTCCAGCCCGGCCAGGACCAGCGCCGCGCCGTTGGCCACGGCGGCGTGGCCGTCCACCCGCACCAGCATGACCGGCTGGTCCTGAAAGGCCTGGTCCAGCCGTTCGCGGGTGGGATAGGCCTGGCCCGGCCAGGCGTTCTGGTCCCAGCCGCGGCCCAGCGCCCAGGGAGTGGGGTGGCACCGCTGCTGTTCGCGCACGCGCTCGACGGCCTCCGCCCAGGACCGGGCGCCCACCAGATCGGCCATGCCCAGCTTGGCGCTGTAGCCAAGCAGGTGGCTATGGGCATCGATGAATCCCGGATAGACGCAGTGGCCGCCGCCATCCACCGCCTGGTCCGGAGCCCATCGCTCCAGCAGGGCCTCTGCGGGCCCCACGTCCACGATCCGGCCGTCATGGACTGCCATGGCCCCGGCGACCTCGAAGGCCGAGTTCACGGTATAGAGTTTCACGTTTCGCAGGACGAGATCGATCTTGGTGGGGTTCATGGGATTCGCTCCAGAAGCAATGTCTAGCCCGCGCTCACGCCCAGATAGCTCGCTTGGACCCGGGGGTCGTTGAGCAGTTCGAACCCCTTGCCTTCCAGGGTCACCCGGCCGGTGCTGAGCACATAGGCCCGGTCGCAGATCTCGAGAGTCATGGCGGCGTTCTGCTCCACCACGAGGATGGTCAGGCCAGTCTCCTCGTTGAGCCGGATCACCGTGTCGAAGACCCGGTTGACGATCATGGGTGCCAGGCCCAAGGAAGGTTCGTCCAGCAGCAGCATCTTGGGCTCTGACATTAGGGCCCGGCCGATGGCCAGCATCTGTTGTTCCCCGCCCGACAAGGTACCCCCCACCTGGAGGTGGCGCTCCTTGAGCACCGGGAACAGGTCGAACACCCGCTCCATGGCCTGCTCCACCCGTTTCCGGTCGTCCTGGGAATAGCCGCCTAGCAGCAGGTTCTCCCGCACGGTCAGTTCGGCGAAGATCCGGCGCCCCTCGGGCACCAGGGTCACCCCCTTGCGCACCACCTGATGCGACTGCCTGGGCAGGGCCGAGCCCTGGAACGAGACTCGACCGTGCTCGTAGGCCTTGACCCCGGCGATGGTCCGCAACAGGGTCGACTTCCCGGCCCCGTTGGCGCCGATGACGGCGACGATCTCGCCCTGGTCCACGTGCAGGTTCACCCCGGCCAGCGCCTGGATGCCGCCGTAGTTCACGTCGAGCTCAGCAATTTCGAGATATCTGGCGCCTTGTTCTTCCATTGGTGGTCCTTTTCTCCCCTAGATATGCGTTGATCACCTTCGTGTCGTTCTGGATCTCCATGGGCGTCCCCGAGGCCAGGATTTCGCCGAGGTTCATCACGTAGATCCGGGACTCGCGGCACAGCTCCATGACCACCTGGATGTGGTGCTCAATGAGGATGACGCCGAAGCCGAACTCCTGGTGGATGCTGCGGATCAGCTTGGTGAGGTTGCCGCACTCGTCCTCGTTCATGCCCGCCGCCGGCTCGTCCAGCAGCAGGAGTTGCGGATCGGTGGCCATGGCGCGCACCAGCTCCAGCCGGCGCTGCAGCCCGTAGGACAGGTCGCCGGCGTGCTTCTTGGCGTAGGCGCTGAGCCCGACCAGGTCCAACAGCCCGTTGGCGCGCTCGATGTTCTGCTTCTCGCGCCGGATCGAACGGGGGGTGCAGAACAGGGCGTCAGTAAGGGAGTAGTTGGGTCGTGCGTGGAGCCCCAGGGCTACGTTCTCGAACACCGTCATCTTGGGAAACAGGCGGATATTCTGGAAAGTCCGGCTGATGCCCAGGTGGCAAAGCCGGTCCGGGGAGATGCCGACGATGGACTGCCCGTTGAAAAGGATCTCTCCGCTGGTGGGCGGCATCGCCCCGGAGATCAGGTTCAGCAACGTGGTCTTGCCGGCTCCGTTGGGGCCGATGAGGCCAAGGAACTCGCCCCGGGCCAGGGTCAGGTCGACGTTGTTCACCGCCCGGACCCCGCCGAACTGGACCGATACGCCCTTGAATTCCAGGACGTTGGGAGAAGCCTTGGCTGCGTCATGCTTTTCCATGGTGGTGTCCTAATTCGCTTGTTTGGGCTTGCCCGGCTTGAGCCAGCGGATGGCGGCCCAGAGCCAGCGGAAATTCATTTCGCGATAGCCCAGCATGCCCTGGGGCCTGTAGACCATGACCACCACGAACAGGATGCCGTAGATCACTAGGCGCCAGTCCAGGAGGAAGCGCAGCAGCTCGGGGATGCCCACCAGCAGGAAGGCGGTGATGACCGGGCCGATCAGCGATTGCATGCCGCCGAATACCACGGCCGCCAGCAGATCGCTGGATTTGCCGATGCCGAAATTGCTGGGCGAAAGGTAGGTCATGTAGAACCCGAACAGCCCGCCCGCCACGCCCGCATAGAAGGCGCTGATGAACAGGGCCTTGAGCTTGGTGGTGAACAGATTGACCCCCATCATCTGGGCGGCTACTTCGTCCTGGCCCACCGCGAGGCAGTTCTTGCCATGCTCCGAGCGCATGAGGTTGTGCGCCCCGATCAGGGCCAGAAAGGCGACCCCCAGGGCCACCGGGAGGGTGGTGAGCCCCGGTATTTCAGTCAACCCATAGGCTCCGCCGACATATTTATAGGTGGTGTTGAGCAGCAGCCGGACCGCCTCGCCGAACCCCAGGGTGGCGATGGCGAAATAGTCTCCGCGCAGTTTGCCCGCGCCCCGGAAGGCCGGATAGCCGATGATCAGGCTGGACAGCCCGGCGGCGAAACCGCCCAGGACCAGGGCCAGGTAGAAGGGCACCCCGAAGTGCATATACAGGATCGCCGACGCGTATGCGCCGACCGCCATGAAGCCGGCGTGGCCGATGGAGAACAGCCCGGTGTACCCGGTCAGGATCGCCAGCCCCAGCACCGCGACGATGTTGATGCACGAGAGGACGCAGATGGTCGAAAGGTATCCCACGGGCGCTCCCTAGAGTTTGTCGACGCGCTTGGCGCCCATGAGACCGCTTGGGAAGAACAGCAGCACCAGGACCAGGATCGAGAAGGAGATCAGATCCCGATACACCGATGAGACGTAGGAGGAAATCATGGTTTCCAGGATCCCCAGCAGCAGGCTACCCAGCACAGCGCCCACCAGGCTGCCGATGCCGCCGATAATGCTGCCGATCATAGCCTTGATGGTGACCAGGCCCAGGTAGGGGAACACTGCGTACTTGGCGCCGAAGAACACCCCGGCCACGGCCGAGAGCACGCCGCTGATGCCGAAGATGATCAAGGCGATCTTGTTGTTGTTGACCCCCATGATACCGGCGGTGACCGTATCCAGCGCGCTGGCCCGGACCCCGAGCCCCAGCTTGGTCCGCTCCAGAAACCACCACAGCAGGGAAAGCACCACGCAGGAGAAGGCGGCGGCGAACAGGTCCATCTTGCCCACGGACACCCCGGCGATGCGATAGGCCCCGGTGGCAATATCGGGGAACTTCCGGAACGCCCCGCCGAAGAGGATATTGGCCAGGTTCACCGCCGCCAGGCTGGCACCCATTGCGGAGATCATCATGAATAGGCGCGGCGCCTGGCGCGCTCGCAGCGGCCGGTAGGCGGTGGTTTCCACGAACAGGGCCAGGCCGACCGTCATGACGATGGAGAAGACGATGGCCACGGCGAAAGGCATGAAGAACAGGGTGATTCCGTAGAAGGCCGCGAACGCGCCGGTCACCATGAACGCGTCGAAGGCCCAGTTGGTGAAGTTATAGACGCTATAGACCAGGGCATAGCCGACGGCCAGCAGCGAATAGATCGCGCCGATGGATATTCCGCTCACCAGTTGCTGCAGGAAAAATGTCAAAGGGGCCACCTCCGTTCAATCCACTGCATGGGAGGCAGGGGCGGCCGGCGCCCGCCCCTGCCTCCGGGTCGCCTACTCGGGCTTGTAGGTCTTGACCGTCACCCACTTGCTGTTCTTGATGGTCAAGATGCTGATGGGCTTGTTGTGCGGGTTATGGGTGTTGGGTTCAAAGGTCAGTTTGCTGGTGAACAACTGAACATCCTTCATGTTCTCGATGGCGTTCTTCATCGTTGCCGAATCCACTTTCCCGGTCTTGTCCAGGGAGACCTTCGCCGCATATTCCAGGGCGTACATGGCGTCCAGGGCATAGTAGGCGTAGATCTGGCACTTGATGTGGTGCTTGGCGAAGAACTGGGCGTTGTAGTCCTTGAACTGCGCGTCCTCGGTGGAGAGGCCGGAGGTCAGGTAGCAGCCCTCCAGTTCCTTGCCCGCCATGGCCAGCAACTCATCCGCCACCCAGCCGTCCACGCCCAGGAACTGGAACTTCAGGCCCAGGGCTTCGGACTGCTTGGAGATGAGAGCGATGTCCCGGTAGGTTGCGGTGGGCACGATCAGGCAATCCGGAGCGGCCTGGCCGACCTTGGAGATCTGGGCGCGGAACTCGGTATCGTTGGCTTGGTAGCCTTCCTTGGCCACCACCTTTCCCCCGAGGCGGGTGAATTCGGCTTCGAAGTACTGGAGGATGCCGGCGGAATAAGCGGCGCCCACATCATAGATGAAGGCGGCCTTGCGCTTGCCCAGGTCCTTGTAAGCATAGTTGGCCAGAGCAAAGCCCTGGTACGGATCGATGAAGCAGGTGCGGAACATGTAGGGCTTCACGCTGCCGTTGTCGTTCAGGGTGACTTTGATGTTGGAGGCCGTGGTGGTGATGATGGGCACCTTGCCGGCTTCGGCGATGGGACCGAGCGGGATGGCGGCGCCAGACCATTCGGGACCGATGATGCCGACCACGCCGTCCTGGGTGATCAGCCGCTTGGCGGCCGCCACCGCGTCGGTGGACTCGCCGCGGCTGTCATAGATGATGAGGTTGATCTTCTTGCCATTGATGCCGCCCTTGGCGTTGACCTCCTTGACGCGGTCTTCCAGGGCGAGCTTAGCGGCCTGTCCCACGTAGGAATCCGGACCGGTCACCTGGGCCACGAAGCCCAGCTTGATTTCATCCTTGCTCCAGGGCCATGCGGAGCAAACTGCTGCGCACCCGAGGAAAAGGCTCAGAGCCCCTATCTTATTGCGGATAGACCGAAGTCTTGGCATAGCTCCTCCTGGTATGGAAAATCCGGAAAGGGCACCATGCGCCTCCCGGTCACTTGATTTGCTCGAGGCCGAATTGTCGTGAAACATTTGATGCAAAGATTTTAAAACGGGAAAATTTAATTTCAAAGGAATTTACAAATTTTTATTTCTTCACCGATGACTACCCTGCACAAGCCAGCCTTCCTCGGCGGAAGGAAATTTTGTGAACGCCTGGTTTTGCCACTCCGGTCAGGGGCCCGAGACCATGCGGCGCCGCCCAGGCGGATCCGGTCACCCGGCTGGACCTGGCCGGTGCAGTTAGTCTGCTGGAGTCGTCTGCCCCCTGGTCCTCCCCTGCAGCCCGAGGACGCCGCAGCCGAACTGGACCGGTGGCGCACTATCCTTGAGGCCAAGACGGGTATCTTGGTCTTCCTCAGACGATGGAGGTCCCCACCACCCCGCCGCCGATCACGACGCAGTCCCACCGTCCAAGATTTGCCTTAAGAACCCTTTCATTTTCCCAAGGCGCCGGGAATGCGGATCAGGCTGCCGCCTGCCCAAGGTCGCATCGGAAGCAGTTGTTTTATTCATTCTGGACAAGCATTGGAGCCATCGTTATGGGTGGCTTGCTGCACTTAGGTTTCATGAAAATCATTTTCAAGTGTTAATTTAAGTTGCGCCATAACTGACTTTCCGCACATCGGGAA
>PLUC01000248.1 GCA_003165415.1 Holophagaceae bacterium | reverse complement strand
TCGAGATGTGCGGAAAGTCAGCCATAAGGCTCGTCAAATGCTGATTTTTTATTTGTGTATGCATGAATATTATGGGGGCGACCGCGATGATGAGATAGCACCAAGTCCATGGAACCTCAGACTTGCTGGCCCCATACCCTGATGAAGTGGTCGGCCATGACCGCCATCTCAGTGCGGATCTTCACGTCCACCGTCTTGGAGGTCTGGAGAACCGCCCCGGTCCCTCGCGAGGGTTTCCCCTGTATCCTTGGTGGCACCCCACACATTAAGGCCAGGAGTGGCATGCCTAGCTTCTACAATACTAATTCCCATTACGGTGTCAGCGGTCCTTTCGAGGCGGCCTCCAAGGAGTCCCTGGCAGAAACAATGCACCCGACCTTCCGACTCTGGGCAGAGGATCGGTGGGAGGAGGACCAAGATGCCGACCTGGATTCCAAGGGCGACTACATTGCCCAGGCCATAGAGCAGATGCGCAGAGAGTTTATCGCCGGGCTGGCGGAACGCTAAGCAAACAGCTCGGCCACGCTGACACCCTCGGACCTTTGTAAGCGTCTGGCGCGACCCGGCTTTGCGCCATACTCGGGCGGGGCGCTTCGCCGCCCTTCCTGATCCGGCGGGAAGCTCGCCGCACAGCACGGAGCGTGGACCATGGCACCAGGGAAGTATCCGTACGGCGTCTGCATCGGCCGGGCCCAGCCGCCGACCCGGGCGCACATCGGCAGCCTCCGCAGGGGCCTCCAGGTGGCGGATCGGATCGCGGTGCTGATCGACGGCAGCCGGCTGGCCCCGTCGACCCGCAACCCATTCAGCTTCGAGCAACGGGTCGTCCTGCTCGGGCTCGAGCCGGATACTTCGGGCCACGGGCTGAGATGGTTGCCGCAGCTTGCCCGGGTCGACACCGACTGGGAAGGCGCCGCGGACCGGAGCGCGGCGGCGCGCCTGCGGGCTGGATATCGAGGACCATCTGGCGATCCTGGAGGCATTCCGGGACCGGCTGGACGCGTAGGAGATCAGAATGTTCGAACCCCGCATCGAATTACTCATCGTCGACCCCCAGGTCGATTTCATGGACCTGCCCGGATCCCAGCTGCCCGTCCCGGGCGCAACCCGGGACATGGCGGGCCTGGCCGCCTTCATCAATCGCTGCGGCGAACGGCTGGCGGGCATTCATGTGACCCTCGATTCCCACCACCCCCTGCACATCGCCCACCCGATGATGTGGGTGGACAGCCAGGGCGCCGCGCCCGCCCCGTACACCGTCATCTCGGCCGGGGACGTGGCTGCGGGCGTCTGGCGCCCCAGCCCGAGGCTGAGCCGGGAGGACCAGGCCTGGTGCCTGGGCTACGTCGAGCGCCTGGCCGAGGGCGGCCGGTATCCGCTGGTGGTGTGGCCGCCGCACTGCCTTATCGGCAGCGCCGGCCACGCGGTGGAAGTCGGGCTGCACCGCTCACTCTGCGCCTGGGCGACCCGCGCCTTCGCCCAGGTCGAATACCACGCCAAGGGCAGCAACCACCGCACCGAGCATTATTCCGCCCTGGCCGCCGAGGTACCCGACCCCGCGGATCCGGCCACCGCCCCCAACCGGCGCCTGCTCGAACTGCCGGCGGCCGATGTGCTCCTGGTGGCCGGCGAGGCCCGTTCCCACTGCGTGGCCAATACGGTGCGCGACCTAGCCGCCGCCTTCGATCCGGGCAACATCGGCAAGCTGCACCTGCTGGTCGATTGCACCAGCGATGTCCAAGGCTTCGAGCAGCTGGGCCGGGACTTCGTGGTGGAGTTGGCGGGCCAGGGCATGCGCCTGGTGGACAGCGCTGAATTCTAGCGGGTAGCTTCGAAGCTCTACCTTGATCAATTTTCTGGAGTGGTTCTTGGTTGATTGGGCGTATCACAACCGGGTTATGGTCAAGGCCCACCCCACTGGATGGTCTCATTCAGTGGGGTGGGTGGCGGCGATCCTTCGGCCTCCCAGGGCCGGCCGGCGGGGCGAGCCGTAGTACCACGCCTGGATTCGGGCGGCCGACACGTTGTCGAAGGTTCCCATCCATGCCTTCGTCCTCCTGCAGGGAGGCGCCCAGTTGGGTGGCCAGACCCGGGCAGGGGGTCAGCTGACCTCTTGGCACAGACCCGCCTGGGCTGCGACCATCCGGACCAGGGTCAGGCAGACGGTCAGCCCGGGCGATTCGATCCCCAGGAGGTTCCACAGGCCCGGGATCCCGTGCTCGGCCGCGCCCTGGATCATGAAGTCCCGAGCGGAGTTCCTGGGGCCCTGCAGCTTGGGCCGGATGCCGGGCTATTGTCGATGGCTTTCAGCATCAGCAGATATATGGCCACGGATACGAAATCAAATCCAGACTCGATAGATAGCGTTTCTTGCCTGGCCGCCCAAGCCCTATCATGCCATTCATGATTCCTCTCTCCATCCTTGACCTTGCTCCGATCACCGAAGGCGGCGACGCCGCCCAGTCGTTCCGCAACACCCTTGATCTGGCGAGGAATGGCGAACGCTGGGGCTACCGGCGTTTCTGGCTGGCCGAACACCATGGCATGCCGGGCATCGCCAGCGCCGCCACTGCCGTAATCATGGGCCATGTCGCCGCCGGCACCTCGGCCATCCGGATCGGTGCCGGCGGGATCATGCTGCCCAACCACGCGCCGCTGGTGATCGCCGAGCAGTTCGGCACTCTCGAATCGCTCTTCCCCGGCCGCATCGATCTGGGGCTGGGCCGGGCGCCCGGCTCCGACCTGGCCACGGCCCGAGCACTGCGCCGCAACCTGGGTTCCGATCCAGACCAGTTCCCGCAGGATGTGCTCGAATTGATGGATTACTTTTCCGCCGATCCACGCCAGCCGGTGCGGGCGGTCCCCGGCGCGGGGCTGAAGGTGCCCATCTGGATCCTGGGTTCCAGCCTGTTCGGTGCCCAACTGGCGGCGATGCTTGGGCTGCCGTTCGCGTTCGCGGCGCATTTCGCGCCCGGACAGATGCTACAGGCGCTCGAGGTCTACCGCGCCGGCTTCCGGCCCTCGGAACAGCTGAAGCAGCCCTATGTGATGCTTGGTTTCAATGTGTTCGCGGCGGACAGCGACCAGGAAGCCGAATGCTTGGCCACGTCCATGCAACAATCCTTCGTCAACCTCCGGACCGGTCATCCCACCCGCCTCCCGCCGCCGGTGAAGGACTATCAGGCCCGGATCGGCCCCGAGGAGCGGGCCATGCTCGACCAGGTGCTGTCCTGCTCCGCCATCGGCGCGCCCGCGACCGTGGCCAAGGGCTTGCAGAACTTCGTGGCCCGGACCGGCGCGGACGAGTTGATGATCAACTCGCCCATTTTTGATCCGGCCGCGCGGCTGCGCTCGTACGAGATCACCGCATCCTGGATCGGATCTTAATCGTCTCGCCGTCCACGGCGAATTTCCCACATCCCTGATGGTGGATCGTCTTGGGTTTCTTTGGCTTCGGGTCGACCCAGGCCTGGAACACCTCCAGCACGAACAGGTTGTATTGATTGACGAACCGGGTTTCCACCAACCTTGCATTCGAGGTTGGCGAAGCACTCGGCCACCAGCGGCGGCGCCCCGCTGGAAAACCTGACTCGGCTTCGGCTCAAGCGGTTCCACCTCTCCATCGATGATTTCGGCATGGGGCATTCCTCCCTGGCTCAATTGCGCGACATTCCCTTCGACGAACTCAAGATCGACCGCAGCTTCGTCCATGGCGCCCGGACGGACGGCACCCTGTGCGCGATCTTTGGCGCGAGCCTCGCCATGGGGGAACGGATGCACATGACCGTGGTGGCCGAAGGAGTGAAAGACCTGGCGGATTGGCAGTTCCTGGGGCAGACGGGATGCCACACCGCCCAAGGCTATTTCATCGCCCGCCCCATGCCTGCGGAAGACCTGCCGGCCTGGATGGCGGCCTGCCCACCGCCACCGGAACCTGCGGTTCTTCAGCGCGATCCGGACCCTCAGGCTTGGCACATACGCATACACTGGAATGAACTTATTGAGTGGGGATGCCATGCACATCATCCATGTCCAGATCCGAGTGAAGCCGGAATGCATTGAAGCTTTCCAGGCGGCCACGCTGGCCAACGCCCGGGCCAGCATCCAGGAGGCCGGCATCCTGAGGTTCGATGTGGTTCAGCAGCAGGACGACCCCACCCGGTTCGTGCTGGTGGAGGTCTACCGCACAGTGGAGGATCAAGCCCGGCACCGGCTCACGGCCCACTATGCGGCCTGGGCCGGGACGGTGGGGGACATGATGGCGGAGCCGCGGTCCGCCCTGAAATACTCCAATGTCTTCCCAGGTGAGGAAGGCTGGTGATGCGCTTCGAGTTCGCCACCGCCCAGCGCATTATCTTCGGCATGGGCGTGTTGGCGGAAGCGGGGCCCCTGGCCAAGGGGCTGGGTCGGCGGCCCCTTGTGGTGACCGGACGCGATGGCTCCCGCAGCCAGGGCCTGCTGGAACTGCTCAGTGCCCATGGGCTCCAGCCCTCCCTCTTCTCCCTGGCCGGTGAACCGACCCTCGCCGGTGTCCGGGAGGGAACTGCCCGGGCCCGGGCCGGGAAGACAGACCTCGTCATCGCCTTCGGCGGCGGCAGCGCCCTGGACGGCGGCAAGGCCATCGCAGCGTTGGCGGTCAACGAAGGCGATCCCCTCGATTACCTGGAAGTGATCGGTCAGGGCCGTCTCCTGGCCCAGCGGCCCTTGCCCTGCATCGCCATCCCCACCACCGCCGGCACCGGTTCGGAGGTCACCCGGAACGCCGTGCTGGTGTCCCCGGACCACGGGGTGAAGGCAAGTCTGCGCCACCCCTGGATGCTCCCTTCTGTGGCGCTGGTGGATCCCGCGCTGACCGTAGGCGTCCCCGCGGCCATCACCGCCAGTACCGGGCTAGACGCCCTGACCCAGCTCATCGAACCGTTCCTTTCGGTCAAGGCCAACCCCATGACGGACGCCCTGTGTCTGGAAGGCGTCCGGCGCGCAGCCCGGTCCCTGAAACGGGCCTGGACCGACGGCGATGATCTGGCGGCTCGCGAGGACATGGCCCTGGCCAGCCTGCTGGGTGGCCTGGCCTTGGCCAACGCCGGCCTGGGCGCCGTCCACGGCCTGGCGGCTCCCCTGGGCGGCCTGGCTCCGGTTCCCCATGGCGCCGCCTGCGCGGCCCTGCTGCCCCATGTGCTGGAGGCGAACCTGCGTGCCAGCGGACCCGGGAGCCCCGTTTGGGTCAAGTTCCAGGAACTGGCTGGACTGCTTACCGGCAACCCGGGAGCGGACGCCCAGGATGGATTACGCTGGGTACAGGATTTGGTGACGGAACTCCGGGTGCCTGGCCTCGGCCGCTACGGTCTTTCGGCGGCGGACCTGGACCTCATTGCCGAAAGGGGCCTAGCGGCAAGCAGCATGAAAGCCAATCCCGTAACCTTCGACCGGGCAGCCCTGGTTGCCATCCTGGTCAAGGCCATGTGACAGCCTGTACCGAGTGGAGGATTACCTCCTCCTGGTGGTCCAGGAAATTGGGGCGCGGCCCAAACCGCGATGGGAAGTCTTTCCCCGGTTCATTAGCGAGTCGTGAAAAGCGCGAGGCAGTCCTAGATTGGCAGGATATCTCAACATGGAACGGACCGGGATCACCCGGCCCGTTCCATGTCTTCAGGAGATCATGACCCAAGGTCGAAGCGATCAAGGTTCATCACCTTGTTCCAGGCCGCCACAAAGTCACGCACGAACGGCTGCTGCGAGTCGCTGCATGCATAGAATTCCGCGAGAGCGCGGAGTTGGGAATTCGAACCGAATACGAGATCAACGATGGTACCTGTCCACTTGATCTGGCCCGTCACCCGATCGTGCCCCTCCAATACGCCTTCGGATGTGGCGGACTTCTGCCACTTCGTCTTCATGTCGAGGAGATTCACGAAGAAATCATTGGTCAATATTTCGGGTCGCTTGGTTAAGACACCGTGTCTGGACTGGCCGACGTTCGCGTTAAGGGTGCGCATACCACCGATCAGAACTGTCATCTCAGGGGCGGTCAACCGCATCAACTGCGCCTTGTCCACCAGCAGTTCAGCCGCCGATCCCTCGAGCCCCTTGCGGATGTAGTTGCGGAAACCGTCCGCGATCGGCTCCAAAACGGCGAAAGAGACCTCATCGGTCTGCTCCTGTAACGCATCCATGCGCCCCGGTGAGAAGGGGACCTTCAGGACCTGCCCAGCCTCCTTCGCAGATGCCTCGATGGCTGCGCAGCCACCCAGTACGATCAGGTCGGCGAGGGAAACCCTCTTGCCGCCAGACTGTGTGCCGTTGAATTCTTTCTGCACCGATTCCAGCTTCGGCAGGACCTTCGCCAGTTCAGCTGGCTGGTTGACTTCCCAGCTCTTTTGCGGCACCAGGCGAATGCGCGCGCCATTGGCGCCGCCCCGCTTGTCGCTGCCGCGGAACGTAGATGCAGACGCCCAGGCGGTCGTGACCAGTTGGGAGATGGAAAGGCCAGATGCGAGGATCTTTGCCTTTAGGGCAGCAATGTCCTGCTCGTCGATCAATTTGTGATCCAGTGCGGGAATGGGGTCCTGCCAGATCAGCTCTTCCTTCGGCACGAGCGGGCCGAGGTAGCGGGCAAGCGGACCCATGTCGCGGTGCGTGAGCTTGAACCATGCCCGGGCGAACGCATCTGCGAACTGATCGGGATTTTCAAGAAAGCGCCTGGAAATTTTTTCGTAAGCAGGGTCGAACCGAAGGGCGAGGTCCGTGGTCAGCATCGAAGGCGCGTGACGCTTTGACGGATCGTGGGCATCCGGTACGGTACTGGCACCCATGCCATGCTTCGGTATCCATTGGTGCGCTCCGGCCGGGCTCTTGGTCAGTTCCCAATCGTAGCCGAACAGGTTCCAAAGGAAATTGTTGCTCCACTTCGTCGGCGTGGTGGTCCAGGTGACTTCCAGGCCGCTGGAAATCGTGTCGCCCCCTTTTCCACTGCCGAAGTTGCTCTCCCAGCCCAGGCCCTGCTCCTCGATGCCGGCAGCTTCCGGCTCAGGACCCACATGTTTGGTATCGCCTGCGCCGTGGGTCTTGCCGAAGGTGTGCCCCCCAGCGATGAGCGCCACCGTCTCTTCGTCGTTCATCGCCATGCGGGCGAAGGTCTCGCGGATGTCCCGCGCCGCGGCCAGAGGGTCCGGGTTCCCGCCCGGGCCTTCCGGATTGACGTAGATCAGGCCCATCTGCACGGAGCCAAGCGGATTTTCGAGGTCCCGGTCGCCGGAGTGGCGCTTGTCATCCAGCCACTTGTTCTCGGAGCCCCAGTAGATATCCTCTTCCGACTCCCAGATGTCCTCCCGGCCCCCGGCGAAACCGAAGGTCTTGAATCCCATGGATTCAAGAGCGACATTGCCGGCGAGGATCATCAGGTCGGCCCAGGA
>PLUC01000245.1 GCA_003165415.1 Holophagaceae bacterium | reverse complement strand
GGCCACTCCCTATCAGAAGCGGGCCTTCGACCTGCTCCAGCTCAGCACCCCGTAGCCAGTTCAACAACACGCCCGTCCTCGGAAAGCCACTGGGGATGGGCGATTGCGGTCAACACTCGTAAGAACTTCCGTGGCAATGGGCACACCTCCTGGAGGTGGGTTCTAACCGATCCGGTGCTCCACGCGCCTGGGGAGGGCGTGCCGCAGGATTTGGTGATCATCTGCCGCTTGGGAAGCTCCTGCGCGTTTGAACTGATGCCCTGGTCCCCGGCTTCACGGACCGGGGAAGAGCATTTGTGACACCGCCGCCGGTTTATCGTCTTCAGGGTGAGCGGTCCCCGTGTGGACATCATTGCCGTGCTGCCACTGCACGGGAGGCATACATCGGCTGCCCCTGGGCACCCCACCATATGGGGTCAATGTGTTCTGCCCGCCTGGTGAAAGTTTAAGCCGATTTGCCACGCCCGGTAGAGGCATCCGCAACCTGGGTGACCCACCCTGACCTATGACGCTCCAAATTGAAATCAGTTTGTCTCTGAGGGTTGCCATTCCTCCAACGGGACCTAATCTTGGAGGGCTTCACTGAACGCAGCAATGGAGACACGTCAATACGAGGAGGTCAGGAATGGCTTACTCAGCCTTGATTGTTGAATCCGGTATACACCCTCGAAAAACGGCTAATCCGGAACCAAGGGACAGTCGGTCCGGATCGCCGAGGGAACTTTTGGCAAGCCCTTGGTTGAACCGTTGCTCGTATTACCGGGTTTCTAGTGATTTCGATTCAGGCGAAGCGTGGCGTAACCTGGAAACTCAACTCCTGGGGCAGCAGGGGAAGAAGTCAGTTCCGACCAAGTGAAATGCCGAAGTTCAACCATGCGTTGTGCCAGTCGTGGTAAGCGCGTTGATTTTGGACCAAGGGTCCCCGGATTCTCCGACCTGGAACAGCTTGTTGCACCGCAGTTGCATTGAAATGAGCAAGGGGAATGGTCACCCTGGGACCATACGGATCATCCCCGAGGACCCTGAGGGTGATAGGGACGCGACTGCTTCTCGATGAGAGACTCCAGAACTTCAGCATCTCTCAAGAAGGATTCCGAGCCCGTTTCCCGGGCTGCTTCCTGGAGTTGGTGGATAAGGTGTTCCACCATTTCGAGGGGGATACGGAGTTCAGGTTCTTCCATGCTGCCCATCTCCGCGCCCATTCTACGCTCGACGGGGTTTTACGTGAGGTTATACTGTGATTTCAACCCACGCTCCCGATGCTGGCCCTGCCGGCGTTGGGGACCTTCAAGGGCCGGAAAGCTAACCTTGCGAGTGGTCTTAAAAAGCGGGTCGGGTCAGGCGCGGCGCGTGGAACGGATTAAACATTGGCAGCCTCCCCGTTGATGGAAGCGAGGAACACATCCAGGTCGTCATGCCGTACGGTAACTGCGCGTGCTTCGGCCAGAGGCCGCGTTCGGGACGAACCCGTACCAGGCCTGAACCCGGACGGCCAGCAGGTCGTAAAAGATCCACATACCCTCGCCCCCAGGAGGAGAGGGTGGCAGCGGCCTTCAAGGCGGCCGGGGTGTAGTCAGCGCGCTGGCGCGGGCCCGGCCAGCGGCGCGAGATCCACCGCCATCCCCATAGCCAGATAGCCGGCGCGGTTGGGGTGCAGCCTGTCCCCTGGCCCGCCTGTGGTGCTTTCGGGCACGAATTCCCGCTTCAGCCCGCCCGTGGCCGGATCTAGGGTCGCCCCGTCGAAATCCACCACCGCGTCGAACAGCTTCGAATTGCGGATGAAGGCGTTCAGCGCCTGGCGCTTGGCATCCTGCTCCGGGGACCCATGCGCCGCGCTGGTGCTGCCCAGCGCCGGCGTGAGCGTGGCGCCGATGACCTTGACCTTGGGCCAGCGCGCCCGGATGCGGCCCACACCCTGCACCATGCCGTCGCGCACCGCCTCGAACGAGGCGTTGCCGTTCTTGCTGAAATCGTTGATCCCCTCCAGCCATATCAGGGCCTGGACGCCGGAGAGGCTCAGCACGTCACGGTCCAGCCGGGACAGGGCCGACGGGCCGCCCAGGAAGGCGCGCTGGGGTGAGTATTCGGCCGGACCCACCACCTGGTTGCCGCCGATGCCGGCGTCCACCACGGCGATGCGCTGGCCGTAGACCCGCTTGAGACGGTGGGCGAGGACGTTGGGCCAGCGGTCGTCCCCATTGAGCGTCGAAGCGGTGCCGTCAGTGATGGAATCCCCGAAGGCGACGACGGTGCGGGCGCCGGCCACGGTGGGCCGGACATCCACCGCGTCCAGGAAATACCAGGACGTCGTGGTGTAGGGGAAGGCCGCTTCGCTTTCATCCTGCGCCACCGAGCCGGCGCCGGGCGCGGTGACGTAGGAGGTCTGCAGGGCCTTGGCATGCCACGTCATCGGCCCGCTTTCTCCGGCCACATGGAAGCTCACCGCGAGTTTGCGCCCCAGCATGGCGCGCACACCGCCCAACTGCGGCAGCGCCACTGGGTCGCTCCACACCCACTGCCCCGGCGGAACGCTCACGCTGCGCTTGCGGGAAAAGGTGACGGGGCGATTGCTGCCGGGCACCAGTGCGGCGCTGGACCACTGCAGGCCCACGTGGACGCCGTCGAAGGTCACCGGCCGGGTGCCCAGCGCGTTGGAGAACCGTAGCCGGGCCTGCCGGCCCCAGAGGTCGGGCTGCACGATCAGGCGGAAGCTCTGGTCGCGCGCGCCGGTCTCAGCGGACGGGAAGACCACGTCCAGTTGTGGCTGGGCCGATGGGTTGCCTACCGGATAAGGTCCCTGCACCGAACCGGTCCAGGTGGTGACCCAGGCCGTGGGAGGCTGGGCGTATGCCATGGCGACGCAGGTGGCCACGACCACGGCCCAGAGCCGGACGAGCGCAAACCTGGAACCCAGCCCGGACAAAGTTTTCCTCTTCCCCATCGCTACACCTCCAGAATTTCCCTCGAAAAGAATTAGGGTAACGTGGCTGGCCAGATCAGGACAAAAGGATCAACCCGCCCCCTGGCACAGGCCCGCCTGGGCTGCGACCATCCGGGCCAGGGTCAGGCAGACCGTCAACCCGGGCGATTCGATCCCCAGGAGGTTCCACAAGCCCGGAATCCCGTGCTCGGCCTCGCCCTGGATCAGGAAGTCCCGAGCGGAGTCCCTGGGGTCCTGCAACTTGGGCCGGATGCCTGAGTAGGCCGGGTAGAGGCTGCCATCGGGCAGCCCGGGCCAGTACCGCGAATGGTCGCGTAGAAGCCGTCGGCGCGGGCGGGATCCACGTCGTAGTTGATGGCGTCCACCCACTCCACGTCGGGGCCGAAGCGGGCTTGCCCGCCCAGGTCCAGGGTGAGGTGGATGCCCCCTCCCGCAGCTTCGGGTAACCCTCGACATCCACGACCCGGTGGTGGAGGCGGTAGACCTCCGGGACGTAGGCTGGAAGCGGGTTGAGGGTGATCTTCTCCTGGACGAACAGGTCGATGGGCCGGGCGTGGAGGTCACGCTTGGCCTTGGCGTTCACCTGGTCGCACCATTCGCGGGCCTGGCGGTTCAGGTCGTCCCAATCATGGAATTCACGGCCCGCCAGGAAATTCTGTTCGATATGTCGGAATTTTCGTTCAACATGCGCGCTCCGGTTGGCGTGCCCGATCGCATGGGCCCGGAAACGGAAGCCGAAGCGGGTGGCGAAGGCCTCCATCTCGGGGACGGGCACCATGGTCTGGCCGGAGCCGTGGGCCACCACCACATGGGTGTTGTCGATCATGCATTCCTTGCAGGTCCCCCCGAAGTAGCGGAAGGCCTCGGTGAGGAAGGTCTTGCACCAGAAACGGTCGAAGGTGGGGTAGTAGGCCATGAAGCACATGCGGCTATGGGCCAGGACGAGGCACGCGCACTGGGCCAGGCGCACCTTCCCGGCGATCTTCACCCGGTGGGGAGAGGTGTCGTTCTGCATCTCCTGGCCGGCCGCGAACGTGTAGCGACCGGCGGGCACCGCGGCCTTGGAGCCGATCTCGTTGCGCCGGCAGAAGCCCGTGAGGGCCTGGTAGGTGACGTGCGCACCCTGGTCCACGAGCTTCTCGTGGACCCTCACCAGGTTGCCCTTGCAGTCCTTGTACAGCGCGAGAATCTCGTCGCGCCAGGGTTCGGCCTGCTCCTTGCGCTCCGGCCGCGGCACTTCTGCGCTCTCGGATTTGATCACGGTCCGGACGCTGGAGCGGGATGCCTTGCAGGCCCTGGCGATGGCCCGTACGGACAGGTCCTGACCGTGGAGGACCAGGATCGCGGTCCTCTTTTCCTGATCAAGCATGGGTGACCTCCTTCTCGAGACGGGCGAACAGCGCCTGGCAATCCGCCTGGGCCCGACGAAAGGCGCGGGGGGCCAGGTCGAGGAGGGCCTCCTCTCCGACCCGGCCCAAGGCCCGGCGGGCGGTTGCCGACAACGCCTTCAGGTCGGCCCTCAAGGCAGCGGGGTTCCCTCCGCGGACCCGCAGGAAAAGCCGTGGGTTCGCCAACTGATTGAGGAGCACCCCAGACATCCCCCGAATCGGATCCGCCGTGGCGGTCAACGCCTTCGGCCTCTATGACATGTTGGGCAACGCGTGGCAATGGTGCCAGGACTGGTGGGGCGAAAACTACTACTCCAGCAGCCCATCCCAAGACCCCCAAGGTCCAGACTATGGTCCATCCCGGGTGGATCGCGGTGGTTCGTGGGACAGCGCGTTCGTGTGCGTTCTATCGGCCAACCGCGACGACAGAGCCCCGG
>PLUC01000062.1 GCA_003165415.1 Holophagaceae bacterium | reverse complement strand
GTGGGGGGACGGAGAGCGAACGCAGTGAGCGCGTGGTCCCCCCGCTCATAGTTCGGGATCCCAGGAATCGGGGAATTTCTGGGTGACGGCCTTGACCCCGCTGGTCATGAGCCCGTGCTCGTAGGTGCGGGACTGGCTGCGCAGGGGGGGGAAGGAGGGGTCCAGGCCCCGCCGGAGCACGTTCCCGTCCGGCCCCAGGATCCGCCCCTTGGTCGTGTCGTGAAGCTGCAGCTCCAGCATCTCGAAGACCTGGGCGGCCACGATGGGATCCACCAGAGGGAACGCCACCTCCACCCGGTGGTCCAGGTTGCGCTGCATCAGGTCCCCGGAGGCCAGCAGGGTCTCCGTGTCGCCGTCGTTGTGGAAGTGGTAGACCCGGGCATGTTCCAGGAACCGGTCGATGATGGAGACGGCCCGGATGTTTTCCGACAGGCCGGGCACACCGGCGCGCAGGCTGCAGGAGCCCCGAACCAGCAGGTCGATGGTCACGCCGTCCTGGCTGGCCTCGTACAGCCTCTGGATCATCGACGGGTCCACCAGCGAGTTCATCTTGAGGATCATCCGCGCCGGCCTGCCGGCCAGGGCGTGGCCCCGCTCCCGGTCGATGCGGTCGTAGAGGGCCTGGCGGAACTGCTGGGGGGCGATGATCAGCCGGTTCAGCCTGGGCGGACGGGTGTAGCCGGTGAGCAGGTTGAACAGGTTCGAAAGGTCCTCGCCGAACTCCGGCCTGGCCGTGAACAGGCCGATGTCGCAGTAGAGCCGCGAAGTGCGCTCGTTGTAGTTGCCGGTGGAGAGGTGGCAGTAGCGGCGGATCCCGGCGGGCTCCTGGCGGATCACCAGGCAGACCTTCCCGTGGGTCTTGAGGTTGGGCATGCCGTAGACCACATGGACGCCCGCCTTCTCCATGCGCCGGGCCCAGGCGATGTTGGCCTCCTCGTCGAACCGGGCGCGCAGCTCCACGATGGCCGCCACCTGCTTGCCGCGCTCCGCGGCCCGCTCCAGGGCCGCAGCGATGGGGCTGGTGGGGCTGATGCGGTACAGGGTCACCTTGATGGCCAGGACCTTGGGGTCGTCGGCGGCCTCGCGCACGAACCGCACCACGCTGTCGTCGAAGCTCTGGTACGGGTGCATGAGCAGGATGTCGTTCTTGGCGATGGCCTCGAAGATGCTGGTGTGGACGTCCAGCTGCGGCACCGGCAGCGGCGGCAGCGGCGGATCCTTGAGGTGGGGCAGGTCCAGCTGGCTGTAGATCTGCATCAGGTCGGAAAAGGCGGCGAAGCCCTCGGTGGGGTAGAGATCCTCGGGGGAGAGCTCCAGTTCCTCGATGAGCATCTCCAGCAGGACCGGGCTGAGCCCCTGCTCGTACTGCAGGCGCACCACGGCGCCGCGCCGGCGGCTGCGCAGGTGCTCCTCCACCATCTTCATCAGGTCCTCGCTGGGGTCCTCCTCCACCGGCAGGTCCGAATCCCGGGTCACCCGCAGGGCCTGGCAGTTGCGGATGGCGTAGCCCTGGAACACCTGGTCGATGTTCAGCCGCACCACATCCTCGAGCATCACGAACATGTGCCCGCCGGTCACCGAGGGCACCCGCAGGAAGCGCGGGGAGCCGGTGGTGGGCACGTGGATGATGGCCAGCGCCGAGACCGGCAGGTTCTCCTCTTCCAGGTATTCGGCCGCTTCCAGTTCGGCCATGAGCACCAGCACCCGGTTGCCCAGGCGGGGGAACGGGTGCCCCGTGTCCACCGCCAGGGGCGTGATCAGCGGCAGCAGGTTGCGCTGGAAGTAGTCCCGGGCGAAATCCCGCTGCACTTCGTCCAGGTCCTCGGGCTTCATGATGAAGATACCCTCAGCGTTCAGCTGGGGTTCGATGGTCTGGTGGAACACATGGTGCTGGCGCAAGGCCAGCTCATGGATCCGCCGGGACAGGACGCCCATCACCTGGCGCGGGGTCCGGCCGTCGGGGCCCGGCTGGACGATCCCGGCATCGATCTGCCGCCAGATGCCCGCCACCCGCACCATGAAAAACTCGTCCCAGTTGTTGGAGACGATGGCCATGAACTTCACCCGCTCCAGCAGCGGGACCATGGGATCCTCGGCCTCCTCCAGCACCCGCTCGTTGAAGTCCAGCCAGCTCAGTTCGCGGTTCAGGTAATTTTCCGGCTTGGGGAAAGGTCTGCTCATACCTGCCATTATGCCCCAAGCCCCCTCCCTGGCCCCGGATACGCCGTGTAAATTCACGGATCCCGGCCCGTGCGCCGGAATTCCGGTGGCCTTGGGCGCCGATCCTGGATAATCTGAATGTTCGTCTTTTTCCGGGGCCGCAGCTCGCCCCCCATTCCAACGAGAGGGCCGGATCCCCCGGCCAGGTAGGAGGCACCCATGACTGAAGAAATCATCCCCGTCGCCAAGCGCGAAACCACCGGCAAGGCGTCCAACAATGCCCTGCGCAACGCCGGCATGATCCCCGCCGTGGTCTATGGCCTGAACGAGCCCCCCGTGGCCATCGCCATCAGCCCCAAGATCGTCGCCCGCATCATCGCCAGCGACACCGGCCTGAACTCCATGATCCACCTCCAGCGCGAAGGCACCGAAATCAAGCGCTACGTCATCATCAAGGAAGTGCAGCGCCACCCCGTCACCGGCCGGCTCTCCCACGTGGATTTCATGCGGGTCGATCCCACCCACAAGGTGCGGGTGAAGGTGCCCATCAAGCTGAAGGGCATGCCCCTGGGCGTCAAGGAAGGCGGCATCCTCGACTTCACCCACCGGGTGATCGAAGTGGAATGCCTGCCCACCTTCATCCCCGCGCACGTGGACGTGAACGTCGAACACCTGAAGGTCGGCGATTCCATGCGCCTGGACCAGGTGGTGCTGGATGCCCACCTCACCCTCCACGGCGATGCCCACAACGTGATCTGCTCCGTGCTGGGCAAGCAGGCCGAGGAAGTGCTGCCTGAAGCCGCCGCCGCGGCGGCCGCCACCCCCGCCGCCGCCGCCACCCCGGCAGCCGCCCCCGCCCCCGCCAAGGGCAAGAAGTAGCGGCAAATACGGATCGAACACCTCGAACAGGGCGGGCTCCCGGGCCCGCCCTTTTTTCTTGAGCAAAACCATGTGGCTGCTCGTTCCCCTCGGTAACCCCGGCCCGGACTACACCGCCACCCGCCACAACCTCGGGCGGCTGATGCTCCAGCGCTGGATGCAGGACCACGGTCCCGGCCCGCGCGTCGCCCGCCGGCTGGGCAGCGGCACCCTGTATCAGTTCAAGGCGCCGTTCCAGGCCCTGGTGCCGGCCACCTACATGAACCTCAGCGGCCAGGCCTGCGCCGAGGCCGTGGCGGCCGGCTGCGACCCGGGCCGGATGATCCTGCTTAACGACGACAAGGACCTGCCCCTGGGCCAGGGCCGGTTCCGGCTCTCCGGCAGCGACGGCGGTCACAACGGCCTGAAATCGGTGTTCGCCTCGCTCCAGCGCCAGGACCTGCCCCGGCTCCGCCTGGGCATCGGCCCGTTCCAGCGCCCCCTGGTGGATTTCGTCCTGGGCCAATGGACCGACCCGGAGTGGGAGCGCATCGACGCCATGGACGCCCCGTTCGCGCGGTTCATGGACCTCCTGGCGGGAACCGAAGATCTGGACGCTTTGGCCGGAACGGTGAATCCGGCATCGTTCTGGCTTCCGCCCTTGCCTTGATGGGGCATCCCTGAGACACTGGAAGTTCGCGTCCCCGCCCTAGGGGACCTCCTTGCTCCGGTCCCGCCGGGGCTTCACATCCATAAGGAGGAACGATGCGTCGCTATGAGACCATCTTCATCGCCTCCCCGACATTGACGGACGAACAAGCTGAAGAGCTGGTCCGGCACTTCGAGGGGATCATTGCCGAGCAGGCCGGCGAACTGCTCAAGACCGAAAAGTGGGGCCGCAAGAAGCTGGCCTACGAAGTGCAGAAGTTCAGCGAGGGCTACTACACCCTATTCGACATGAACGCGGGTCCCACCCTCATCGCCGAGCTGGAGCGGCGCTTCCGCAACCACGACTCGGTGATCAAGTACATGTCCGTGCGCATGGACGAGCAGACCAAGGCCGCCGAGCGCCAGAAGGTCCGCTACGAGCGCGAAGGCCGCCGCAAGGCCCAGGCCGGGATCAAGGAACGTTCCCTTGAGGAGGTGATGGGATGAAGCGCAAAGCTGAAGCCAAGGGCAAGCCCAAGAAGAAGAAAGTATTCGGCGGACGACGCTCGAAGTTCTGCAAGTTCTGCGTGGAGAAATCCACCTTCATCGACTACAAGGACGTGAAGACCCTCACCGGCTTCACCCCGGAGCGCGGCAAGGTCCTGCCCCGCCGCACCAGCGGCGTGTGCGCCCTGCACCAGCGCATGCTGGTGGAAGCCATCAAGCGGGCCCGCAACATCGCCCTGCTGCCCTTCGCCTCCGACTAGCAGCCGTTAGGTCGCTGACGACCTTAAGGCTGCTTGTGCCCGGAACGGCCGCTGCGTTCCGAGCGGATCCAACGGTACTAGGTCTGGGAATTTTCAACCTTTCCATTGGGCGCCGCCAGCGGCGCCCGATGCGCGTTTTGAGGTAGACTGGAAAAATGAGTGAAGCCACGCCCACACCCCAGCTGCCCCCCCCGCTCCGGCACAAGAAGGCCCTGGCCGCCTGCTGGAAGCCGATCCTCCTGAACTGGCTGGTGCCGGGCGCGGGCTACTGGATGATCAACCAGAAGACGCGGGCCAAGGCCCTGTTCGGGGTCACCGTGGTTTTCAGCCTGCTGGCTTTCCTGCAGCTCACCTTCGGCGCCGTGGACGGCATCAAGGGTGGGGTGTTCGTGCCCCAGCTCTCCCCCCTCCAGTGGATGCCCACCCTCGGCGCGGCCGCCACGGCCGGGGTGGGCCCCATCTACACGCTGTTCGCCTGGTGCTTCGGCGGCCAGGGCACCGAACCGGTGCGCAACCTCACCCAGGAGTACGGCGCCAGCTACATCATGGTGGCCGGGTTGCTGAACTGGCTATGCCTCATCGACCTGTTCGACCGCACCACCGGGCGCTGGGCGTGGCGCCTGCCCAAGGACGAACAGGAAGCCCTGGCCCAGAATCCGCCAGGGAAATAGCGGGCCCGTGCCCGGAGAGCGTCTCCTCACCCGCGATTTCGTGCTGGTCTCGGCCATCACCTTCATCACCTGCTTCATCGCCTTCCAGCTTTTTCCCCCGTGCCCCTGCAACTCCGGCACTTGGGCGCCAGCCTCGCGGAATCGGGCCGGTTCATGACCGTCTTCACCGCCGGCTCGTCCCTGGGGGCCCTGGTCACCGGGCCCCTGGGCGACCGGGTGGGACAGCGGCGCATGGTGGTGGCCTGCGCCATGGGCTTCGGCCTGCTCCTGGGCGCCTACGGGCTGTTGCACGTGCGGTGGGCCTTCTATCTGCTGGCGTTCCCCCACGGGGTCGTGTGGTCGGGCCTGCTCACCGCCACCATGGCCACCCTGGGCCAGGTGCTGCCGGCGGAACGGCGGGCGGACGGGCTCTCGGTCTACGGACTGGCCAGCCCGGCGGGCTCCCGCGCCACATCATCTCCGCCCTGCTCTACGGCGGCGGCTACAGCATGGTGCACACCCTGGTGAACGCCCACGTGCTGGACACCACCCCGCAGGACCGGCGCGGCGCCGCCTTCGGGGCCACCCTGTTCGCCTTCGATTCCGGCATCGGGCTGGGCTCGCTGGCCATCGGCGGCCTGATCGGGTGGGGCAGCGGCCAGTTCGGCGCCCTGGGCTTCAGGCTCGGCTGGGCCGCCGCCGCGGCTCTGGCCCTGGCCGCCGTGCCCCTGTCCCGCGGGCTATGCCCGCGGACCCCGAACGTGTCATAATTAGTTGCAATGGGATTAAATAGGCGCGAAAATAAATCGTATCGAGGTTTGACATGGATGGAATTCAACCTGGCGCTTGCATGCTCTGGAAGCCTGCGGGGGGAGGTGTCAGCGCGCTGGTGACGGTGATGGCCCTGGACCTGGACCGGGACAAGGCGCAAGTGCATGTGACCCGGGCGTCCTCAGGCCTCTGCGCCGCCCACTGGGTGGACATGGCCGCGCTGTCGGAAGCGCCGAAGGAAGCCAAGCCTTGCGCCTGCGCCAACAAGCACGGCCAGGACGATCACGCGGCCTAGCCTCAGCTGATCTGGAAGGCGTCCCAGCTGGCGTGGACCCAGTCGGCGATGCGGTCCATCCAGGCATCGAAGTCGTGGCTGCCCTTGGGGTCCAGGGTCAGGGGGATGGCTTCCGGCAGGACCTCCAGGTTCGGCCCGGGAGGCACGACGGTGTCCAGGTCCCCCTGCAGCACGCGCCAGCCCGGCCGGGAAACGGCCTTCTGGATGGCGTCGGCCGGGAGCTCCGCCCAGGGGGCGCAGATGGAAAGCCGCAGCGGCGACGGGGCGTAGGCCGCCAGCAGGCCGCCGAAGCTGAAGCCCACGGTGAGGTGGGGCACCCTGGAACCCAGGAAGGCGTTCATCTCGTCCCAGGCCTGGACGAACACCCGCTCCATGGGCTTGCCCGGCGCAGGCTGGTGCACGGCCTGGAGGGTGGGGCGCAGGAACACCGCGCCGGACCAGCCCCCGGCCTGGAGCCGCTCTTCCAGGAGCCTGACTGAGCCCAGACCGCTGCCGCCCAGACCATGAAGCAGAAGAATGGATGAAGGAACCGGCATACCGGATGATGACACAGGAAACGGCTCCGGTTCCACCCGTGCGGCTGAATCTCAGGCAACTTCCTGTGGTTTCTGGTGAAAATCCGGGTCAGGAAGGCTTCCGGTGGATTTTGTTGACACTGGCCTGGTCCCTGGGCTTGACGATGATCTCGTCGATGTTCACATGGTCCGGCAGGGTGAGGGCCCAGCGGATGCACTCGGCGATGTCCGCGGCCCGGAGCGGTTCGACCCCCTGGTAGACAGCCTTGGCGCGCTGCTCATCGCCCATCCGGACCAGGGAGAACTCGGTTTCCACCATGCCGGGGTCGATGCTGGTGATCCGGATGGGCTCGCCGCAGAGCTCCAGCCGCAGCACGTTCGCCAGGGCCTTGAGCCCGTGCTTGCTGGCGCAGTAGGCGGCGCCCCCCTCGTAGTAGGAGTGGCCGGCGGTGGAGCCGATGGTGAAGTAGTGCCCCCATCCGCTCTGGCGCACATGGGGCAGGGTGGTCTTGATGGTGCGGATGACGCCTTCTACGTTGGTGTGGAGCATGGCCTGCCAGTCCTCCTCCAGGACCGAATCCAGCCTGGCCGTGCCCTTGGCCAGGCCCGCGTTGGCCACCACCACGTGCAGGCCGCCCAGCGCGGCCACCGCCCCTTCCACGAAGGCCTGGACCGAGGCGGTGCTGCGGGTGTCGAGGGCCTGTGTGAAGGTCGGCACGCCGTGTTCCCCGGCCAGTTCCTCCGCCAGGGCGCGCACCCGTTCCACCCGGCGGGCGCCCAGGGCGAGGGGGCAGCCCTGGGCCGCCAGCAGGCGCGCGGTGGCCGCGCCGAGACCCGAAGACGCGCCTGTGATGAGGACGATGGGATGTTCCGGCCGCATGGCTTCTCCTGAATTGTGACCAGCATAACGCTGTCCCAGCCGCTGTAAAGCAGCGGAGTGTTGAGTTCTGAAACATCCGAATAAATCAAATCTTTTCTTTGGCAACTTTGCGTCTTCCTATACTATCCTGTTGGAAATACCCCATTCCTCTTTCCCAAACCCAAAACCCACCTGCCAGTGGTTTTGGCGCCACGATCCCTCGCCTGGGAGGTGTCTGGCCAAGATTCCCCAGGCTCATCTCTAGGAAGTTGCTATGGCTCAAGGCACCGTGAAGTGGTTCAACGCGGAAAAGGGTTTCGGTTTCATTACGCCCGACGAAGGCGGCGCTGATCTCTTTGTTCACCACACCGCCATCCAGGATCGCGGATTCCGCACCCTCCAGGAAAACCAGCGGGTCAGCTTCGATGTGGCCCAGGGCCAGAAAGGACCCCAGGCCACCAACGTCGTCAAGCTCTGAGTCCGCCGCGGCCGCGGGATTAGCAAAGGGAGTTAAGCTCCCCCTGGTGCCTTGGCTTGGCAAGGACCTTGAATGAACAACGCCAGGCGACAGGGGCAAGTCCCCGTAAGGAAGAAGGCAACATGGCTGAAGGCACCGTCAAATGGTTCAACGCTGAAAAGGGTTTCGGCTTCATCACCCCCGATGGTGGCGGCGCCGACCTGTTCGTCCACCACTCCGCCATCCAGGATCGGGGTTTCCGCACCCTGCTTGAAAACCAGCGCGTCAGCTTCGATGTCGCCCAGGGCCAGAAGGGTCCCCAGGCCACCAACGTCGTCAAGCTATAGCTTCGCGCTGACAAGAATCACCCGG
Source organism: Holophagaceae bacterium (assembly GCA_003165415.1). Classification (GTDB taxonomy): domain Bacteria; phylum Acidobacteriota; class Holophagae; order Holophagales; family Holophagaceae; genus Mesoterricola. The sequence continues at coordinate 19,946 of PLUC01000062.1, read as the reverse complement.
AGCGGCCCCCAGGGCCGCTCTTTTTTCAAGGTTGAGCGTATTCCCCATTGAATCGCGCCTTCGGCCCCGGTAGCCTCGACGGCAGCCCTCCCCGAATGCGGGGGAGCCGAAGGTTCTGGAAGGGAAGCCATCCATGTCCGCAGGCATCGTCAAATGGTTCAATGCCGAGAAGGGGTTTGGCTTCATCACGCCCGATGAGGGCGGTCCCGATATTTTCGTCCACCAGTCGGCCGTCCACGCCGCAGGGCTGCGCACCCTGGAGGAGAAGGCCCGGGTGAAATTCGATATCGCCCAGGGGCCCAAAGGGCCCCTGGCGACCAATGTGCAAAAGCTCTAAGTCTGATCCAACATGACGTGCTGCCAAGGGCCTGAGATTGAACGATCAGCTCATCCATCGGCTTTCCCAACTCCTCTATCGGTGCCTGGAGGACATAGGCAGTACCAAGGCTGCGCTCTACCTGGCTCCGCCCGGGGCCGGCGATTTCCAGCTGGCCTGCCACTATGGCTGGCCCCGTGCCACGCCGCCGCCGCAACGGCTCTCCCCCATGGATCCCTTGATGCTGCTGGCGCACCGGGAGCGGCGCTGCTTCGTGCTCAACGACGGCGCGAACTACCCTGAGCTGCAGGCCTTCAGCCAGGGCAAACAGGACCCGCGCTATTTCATCGCGCCCATCTACGACCACGGCGAGTGGATCGGCCTGCTGCTGCAGCGGGACCACAACGGCAGCGAACCGTACAGCCTGGAACGCCAGGAGGCCCCCACCCAGCTGATCTGCCAGGAACTGGTGCAGGCGATCAAGTACTTCGCACCGCCCCCCGATCCGGACGGCCCGTTCTCGGAGGCCCAGGAACAGGCCGCGGTGGCCATGCAGGCCTCGACGCCGATCCGGCTGCCGGCCCCGCCCACCTTCCCCGAACAGCGGAGCTTCTTCTGGGAAGCCGCCCACCTGCTCTGCCAGGTGATGCCGGCGGCCGCCGTGGTGATGTGGATCTTCGACCCGCTGGCGAGCCGCCCGCTGCTCGCCTACAGCGGCATGCCCCTCTCGCCGCAACTGGAGCAGCAGGTGATCGCCCTGGCCCAAGCCCAGCGTCCGGACCTGTATGCCCCCGACCTGCAGATCCTGACCAAGGCCGAATACTATGAGCGCCCCCCCCTCTCCGGGCCGTTCCGCACGGTGCTGCCGATCATGCTGGAGGAACAGTTCGGCAAGGCCGATCTGCTGATGGTGCTCAGGGTGGAGGACAGCCCCTTCCTGGCCCATGAACAGGAGTTCATCCGGGGCCTGGCCCGGATGCTGGGCCTGTTCCTGGAGGAGGGCCGGCTGCACGAGCGCTACCACCAGTCCTTCCTTTCGGTCAGCCACCGCATCCTGGCCTCCGCCGGAACCAAGGTGCCCTACATCCTAGACCAGAGCGTGAACACCGCTGAACTCTCCAGGAGCCTGGCCCGGCGGCTGGACCTCTCCTCCCAGGAAGTGGAGGCCGTCACCATCTCCGCCATCCTGCACGACGTCGGCACCCTGCTGCTGGACCGCAAGATCCTGGAGAAGACCACTCTGAGCAGCGAGGAGCGCTCGCAGGTGCAGGCCCACCCCATCCTCGCTTCCACCTACCTGAAGGATTTCCACTTCCCCTTCGACATCCTGCGCATCATCCGCCACCACCACGAGCAGTGGGACGGCAAAGGCTACCCCGACGGGATTGCCGGGGAGGCCATCCCCATCGAAAGCCGGATCATCCACCTGGTGGAGTCCTTCCAGGTGATGGTCACGGGCACCAGCTACCACCCCGCCAAGCCCGTGCCGGCGGCCCTGGGGGAGCTCAGGCAGCTCTCGGGGATCCATTTCGATCCCCGGATCGTGGAACAATTCATCGAAATGGTGGAATCCCGCCAAAGGTGAAATTTAGCCTTACACTTGGGCGGAGGGGACTCACCGCCAATGCATGAGGAAAGCCACAGCGCACCGGACCGGCGGGGAGCCCGAGGCTTCATCCTGGTGATGCTGCTGGCTTTCATCACCATCATGGGCATCTTCCTGACCATCGCCATGCCCCCGGTGGCCACCGAGATCCAGCGGGACCAGGAAGCGGAGCTGATCTTCCGGGGCGAGGCCATCGCCAACGCCATCCGCCTGTACAAGGCCAAGACCGGCGGCTATCCCCTGAACCTGGAGGATCTCACCAAGCTGCGCCCGCGCATCATCCGCAAGCTGTACCTGGATCCCATGACCCGCAAGGGAACCCAGGAAGGGGATTGGGATCTCATCACCGCCGTGCAGCCCGGAGCGTCCGGAGACAAGACCGGCCTGCCCATCGTGGGGGTCAAGAGCTTCTGCGAGAAGGACAGCTTCACCAGCTACCACGACAAGACCCTCATCAGCGACTGGACCTTCTCCGCGGCCGACAACCTGCTGGGCATCCCAGGGGCCGCCGCCGCCGCAGGCCTGCTGCAGGGCGCCACCGGGCAGACCCCGGTCACCGCCGCGCAGCCGCCCCTCCCCGCCGGCAAGACCGGCCCCGGCACCGGCACCGACACCTCCAACATCCCCATGGGGGCCGCGCCGTCCCAGAACCCTCCGCCGGCCCCGCCGCCGGATGGCTCCACCCCATCCAACTAGCTGTTTGAAAGATCACGATGCTGCGAACGGTCTGCGCCCTTCTCCTGCTCGCCGCCCTCCCCGGAAGGGCCGAAGATATCCAGCACTGGGCGCAGCGGCTGGAGGCGCGCTCGGTGCGGGTTTCGGCCGGAGTCTGGGATCTGGAGACCGGCAAATCCATCGAGGACCACCAGCCGGAGCTCCAGCTGGTGCCCGCCTCCACCGCCAAGATCGTCAGCACCTATGCCATCCTCAGGAGCCTGAAACCCGATTTCCAGCTGACCACCGAGGTGTGGGGGGATCTCCACGGTGGCACCGTCACCGGCGACCTGGTATTCAAGGGCGGCGGCGACCCGTTCCTCATCTCCGAACGCATCTGGCTCCTGGCCCATGAGCTCAAGGACCGCGGCATCCTGCGGGTCACCGGCCGGATCCGCCTGGACCAGAGCGCCTTCGACGGGCAGCGGTTCGGCAACGGCTGGGAGCGCACCTCCGCCAACACCACGCCGCCCATCCTGCCCTTGTCGGTGAACTTCAACAAGGACAATGGCAGGCTGGTCCCGGACCCGGAGCGCCTGGCGGTGGACACGCTGCAGCGCATCTTCCAGGAGGCGGGCATCGTCATCCAGGGCGAGGCCCAGCCGGGGGGCGCACCGCAGAAACTGCTCACCTTCCCGTCGCTCCCGCTGCGCGAACTGGTGGAGAAAGCCGACAAGTTCTCCAACAATTTCATGGTGGAGATGCTGGTGAAGATGTTCGGCGGAGGCACCTGGCCCCAGGGGGTCGCCCGGATCCAGAGCTTCTACGCCGGCCTGCTGGGCCTGGGGGCGGACAAGATCGCCCTCACCGACGGCTCCGGCCTGAGCAAGGACGACCATCTCTCGGCCCGCACCCTGGCCATCGTGCTGCGGGCCGCGTGGAACGATTTCGAGGTGGGGCCGGAAATGGTGGGTTCCCTGAAGATCATCGGGGGCGAGCCCTGGAAGCTGAGACACAAGGACCCCAATCTCGCCCGCCGGGTCCGCTGCAAGACCGGTCACCTGAACGGGGTGGACAGCGTCTGCGGCTACCTCCAGACCCCCAATGGCAAGGTGCGGGTCTTCGCCATCATCCTCAACGGCCCCTGCGACGACGAGGACATCTGGGAGATGGTGAGCCGCTGGGCTAACTAATTAGAAGGTCCCCCAGGGCCTCCTTCAGCTTCTTGAGGTCGAAGGGCTTGCCCAGGTTCGGCACGTGGACCCGGTCCAGGAAGGCGCGGGTGTGGGGATCGAAGGTGTCGCCGGTGGTGAACAGGATCCGCTTGGCCATCTGCGGCTGGTTGGCCTGGATCCAGTCGAACAGCTGGATCCCCGTGAGCCCGGGCATGCGGATATCGGAAATGATGCCGTCGAAGTGCTCCACCTGGAGTTTCTGGATGGCCTCGGTGCCCAGGGCGCAGGGGGTGACATCGCACCCCCACGAGCTGATGGCGTCCACCAGGCACTCCAGCAGGAACGCCTCGTCGTCCACCACCAGGACACGCTTGCCCTGGAGGAGTGGGGAAGGATTGGCAGCCTGGGCATCAGCCATGGGCAACTCCACAAGAAACGCGTTGCCAAGTCCCTCTTGGCTGCGCACGGAAATTTTGCCACCGTGCGCCTGGGCGACGCAGGCCATGACACACAGACCGAGGGATTCCACATCCCGGACCGAAGCGAGGTCGAAGATCCGTTTGGCCTCGGACTCGATGAGCGCCCGGCCGGTATTCTGGCAGACCAGCTGCAGGGTCTGGCCGTTCTGCCGGGTGCCGATGCGCAGGCGCTTGGCGCTGGACGCCGCCGACGGCTGCAGGCAGCTGCGCAGGAGGCCGGCGATGCCTTCCCGGATCAGGGCCGCATCCAGGCCGCACGGCTTCAGGTTCGGGTCGAGGGTGAACTCCAGCGCCACCCCGGACGCCGCGGCTTCCCCCTCCACCCGGCGGGCGGCATCCTGGACCAGATTGTTGAGGCTGGCCAGCTCCAGGTGCGGCGAAGGGGGATAGAGCACCATCAGCAGGGGCCGCATCAGGACCTGGGCGTACTCCACCGACTGCAGCAGCTTCCCGATCCGGCCGGCCTGGCCGGTGTCCGCCGCCTCTTCCATGACCATGCCCTTCTGCAGCAGGATGGGCGTGAGCCGGTTGGCGATGTCGTTGAACAGCTGCGGCATGATCCGGCTGAGGCCGGCGGCGTTCTCCACCTCCTTCAGCTTCTGCTGCAGCTCATGCTGGACCCCCAGGTCGCGGATCAGGGCGGAATTGGCCAGCACCCGGTCGTCGCTGCCGCGGATGGGCGCGTAGGTGATGCTGGCGGGGAATTCAGTCCCGTCCTTGCGCAGCCGGGAGGTGGCCACGTCGCGGATGGTCTGCCCCTTGGCAACCTGGGCGATGACCTGCTCCAGCTCCCCGGCCCGGCTGGGAGGCGTGAGCTGGTGGAAGGTGCGGCCCACGATCTCCGCCCTGGGGTAGCCGAAGATCTGCTCGGCGGCGGCGTTCCAGGTGAGGATCCGGCCGTCGGCGCCGAACGAGATGATGGCCTCGCCCACGCTCTGGATCAGGCCTTCCAGGTAGCGCCGGGTCTTCAGGTTGTCCTGGTTGGCCCGCTCCAGCTGGGAATAGATCTGGCGCAGCTCCTCGTTCTTCTTTTCCAGAGCATCCTTGGCCGTCTTCAGTTCCGAGTAGAGCCGCGCCGTCTCCATGTTGGACTTGAGCGCGTCCTCCAGCAGATCCTGGGCGTCCGCCACCTTGCCGGGGACCAGGTCGGCCACGCTGACGTTCTGCCGGAGCACCACCGATTCCGGCTGTGGGCGCTCCTCGGCGGGCGCCGGGGGCACTTCCTGCATGTTGGCCCGGACATTGGCTTCGATCAGATTCAGCATCTCATCGAAATCCTTGATCTTCTTGTCCAGATGGTACTTGCGGAAAGTGGTGCCCACGGTTTCGCGGGTGATGGCCAGGAAGGTGTCCAATACCCCGTCGCCCCGGTTGGCCACCGCCTCGAAATAGGGCACGGACCGGAAATTCAAGCGCCGGTTCATCACCCCCACCGGCATGGCATCCGGGAGATCCCGCTTGTTGTACTGCATGACGAAAGGGATCTGCTTGATGTTCAGACGGTTGGCATTGAGGTTGTGGTAGAGGTTGGAGAGCGAGTCGACATTCTCCTGCATCTGGGCTTCGCTGGAATCCGCCACGAACACCACACCGTCCGCTCCGCCCAGGACCACCCGGCGACTGGCATCGTATTGCACCTGGCCAGGAACCGTATATATCTGAAGATGAATGGAATTGCCATAGATGTAACCGAGGTTGATGGGCAGCAGATCAAAAAACAGGGTTCTGTCCTCCTGGGTGTTGACGGAGAACATCTCGCCCCGGTTGGATTCCATGCACATGGCATGGAGCGAGCGCAGATTGGTCGTCTTGCCCGAAAGGCCCGGGCCGTAATAGACCAATTTGAGCAGGATCTCATTGGCTCGCGTGTTGAATTGGACCATGGGTGATCATCCAGAAGGAACTCACAGAAGACAGATTAACATTACTTCAGTTCCCTTTTCGGGCCGATACCAGGGGATTCACCACCCATTATGCGCAGTCCAGCGCTTGCCGGGGCAGCCCAGTTTCTGTTTCTCTGGGTCAGCCCCGGTGGGAGGTCGCCTGCCCTCGTGGTAGAATTCGCGGCACTCATCGTTACCCGGGCTGCGCCCGGCGAAAGTGTTTTTCCTTCAAATCCAGGATTGGGAGCCTTCTTCTTTGGACATGCCACGGCATCCTGAAACCCCAAAAGCCGCCCCCGCAGGGGGGTGCCGTTGAGCGTACCGCGCCACGTCGCCATCATCTTCTTGGTATCCGCTGCGCGGATACGCAAGACTCCACACCCGGGCCCGCTCGGCCGTGGCTTGGGCGGGGGGGTGAAGTGAGCGTTCCTCGCCACGTCGCCATCATTATGGACGGCAATGGCCGCTGGGCCGCCCAGCGGGGCTGGCCGCGGATCAAGGGGCACAAGGCGGGGGTGCAGGCGGCCCAGGACATCCTGGAAGCGGCTTCGGACCTGGGGATCGAGCACCTGACGCTCTACGCGTTCTCCACCGAGAACTGGAAACGACCGGGGCTGGAGGTGACCATGATCATGGCGCTCCTGCGCATGTACCTGCGCATGTTCCTGCCCAAGCTGCGGTCCAAGGGGATCCGCTTCCATCATCTGGGGGCGGCGGAAGGGCTGCCCCCTGGCGTGCGCCAGGATCTGGCCGGCCTCGAAGCCCAGACCGCGGGGCACCCCGGGATGGTGTTCCACCTGGCCGTCAACTACGGGTCCCGGCTGGAACTGGTCCAGGCCGCCCGGCGCTGCGTGGAGGATGGGCTTGCGCCCCTGGAGGTCACCGAGGAGGCTCTGGCCCGGCGGCTGTGGACGGCGGGGGTGCCGGATGTGGACCTGATGATCCGGACCTCCGGGGAGCTGCGGATCTCCAATTTCCTGCTCTGGCAGGCCGCCTATGCGGAGTTCTACCTGACGGAGTGCCTTTGGCCGGATTTCCGGGGCCCCCAGCTGCGGGAGGCGGTGGAAGCCTACGCCCAGCGGGAACGCCGGTTCGGCGGCATATGAGCGGAGCTTCGATGAGAACGCCCCCGATCCACCATCCCGGCATAGACAAGCGGAACCTGGCCCTGCGGCTGGGCACGGCCTTCGTGTTCGCGATCTTCTTCCTGACCCTCCTCTACCTGGGCGACCATCCGGCGGCCCAGGCCATCTTCGCCGCCCTGCTGGCCGGGGCCCTGTTCATGGGCATCCGGGAATTCACCCTCATGGGCCGCAAGCTCGGCCAACGGCCTTCCCTGTTCGCGGGCGCGGCGGCCGGGGGGCTGCTGCTCCTGCACTTCCTGCTCCTGGGCCTGTACCCCACCGACCCGCTGCCGCTCTGGCTGGCCCTGGCCCTCGCCGGAGCGGTCATCCACTTCGGCGCCCTGCTGTTCGAGCAGGACCTGGCCAGCGCCCTTACCAGCCAGGCCCTCACCTGGCTGGGGGCCCTTTACCTGGGCCTGGGCCTGGGCTTCCAGCTCAAGCTTTTCCTGTTCACCGACACCACCCTGCCCAACACCGGCGGACGGCTCATCCTGGCCCTCTATCTGATCGTGTGGATTGGGGATTCCGCTGCCTACTTCGTCGGCAGCCTCCTGGGCCGGCACAAGCTGGCGCCCCGGGTGAGCCCCAAGAAGACCTGGGAAGGGGCCGCCGGCAACTTCCTGGGCAACATCGGCGCGGCCTTCCTCATCAAGGCCACCGCCTGCCCCCAGTGGACCCCGGTGGACGCCGTGGCCATCGGCCTGCTGCTGGGCACGGTCGGCCAGCTGGGCGACCTGGTGGAAAGCACTTGGAAGCGCAGCGCGGGGGTGAAAGACTCGAACATGGGAGGGGTGTCCATCCCCGGCCACGGCGGCATGCTGGACCGCATCGACAGCCTGGTCTTCGCCGCTCCCGCTCTTTATGCCTATGTCCACTTCGTTCATGGATTGAACTGATTCATGCGGCACCTCGCCCTGCTCGGCAGCACCGGTTCCATCGGCACTTCGACCCTGGACGTGGTGGCCGCCCATCCTGACCGGCTGGCCGTCGCGGCCATGGCCGCGGGCCGCAACCGGGAACTGTTCCGGGCCCAGTGCGAGCGGTTCCGCCCGGGCTGCGTCTCGCTCGCCCGGCCCGAGGACGCCGCCTGGCTCGAGTCGGAGCTCAGCTACCGGCCGGTGATCCTGCACGGCATGGACGGCCTCATGGCCTGCGCCCTGGAGGCCGGCGCCGACACGGTGGTGGCGGCGGTGGTGGGCGCGGCCGGCCTGGCCAGCGTGGAAGCGGCCCTGCGCCGCGGGCGGCGGGTGTGCGTGGCCAACAAGGAGAGTCTCGTGGTGGGGGGCGCGCTCATGCGCCAGGCCCTGGCCGAGGGCGGCGGCGAGCTGCTGCCCATCGACTCCGAGCACTGCGCCCTGCACCAGCTCCTGGCCGGCCGGGCCCCCGCCGAGGTGCGCGAGATCCGCATCACCGCCAGCGGCGGCCCGTTCCGGGACTGGGACCTGCGGCGCATCAAGGCCGCCACGGTGCAGGAAGCCCTCAACCACCCCACCTGGAAGATGGGGCCGAAGATCACCATCGATTCCGCCACCCTCATGAACAAGGGCCTGGAAGTGATCGAGGCCTCGGTCCTGTTCGGCCTCCAGGCCGACCAGATCCAGGTGACCGTGCACCCCCAGAGCCAGGTGCACGCCATGGCCGGCTTCCAGGACGGCACCTACCACCTCCAGGTGTGCGCCAACGACATGAAGCTGCCCATCCAGTACACTCTGCTCTACCCGGACCGCCTCCCCGGCCCCGTGCCTCCCTACGACTGGAACACCTCCCGCGCCTGGACCTTCGATCCGCCCGATCCCGAACGCTTCCCGTGCCTGCCGCTGGCCTACGCCGCCCTGCGGGCGGGCGGGACCGCGCCGGCCATCCTCAATGCCGCCAACGAGGAGGCGGTGGGCGCGTTCCTGGCCGGCGCCGTCGGGTTCTGGCAGATCCAGGCCTGCGTGGCGGAAGTTCAGGCGAGCATTCCGGTGGAACCGGCCCACACTTTAGAGCAGGTCATGGATACGGACCGCCGTGCCCGGGTGGCGGCCATGACCTGGATACGCCAGCACCCGGTTTGACAAAATCACCAAGGCAAGGATCTAAATGAAACGTCTGCTCTACATCGCCCCAGCCCTCCTGGTCGGCCGGTTCCTTCCGGGCGCGGGCTTCTGGGGTCCCGTCGTTCTCCTGGTCGGCCTCATCTTTTTCCACGAACTGGGTCACTTCCTGGTGGCCAAGTGGATGGGCATGCCCGTGGAGGTCTTTTCACTGGGGTTCGGCCCTCGGGTCGCGGGCTTCAGCTGGAGGGAGACCGACGTGCGGCTCTCCCTGCTGCCCCTGGGCGGCTACGTGCGGCTCGCCGGCTACAACCCCGAGGAGCCGGACGCCCAGGACCCCAACGGGTTCCTGGCCCAGCCCGTCTGGAAGCGGCTGTTCTTCTATTCCGGCGGGATTCTCGCCAACATCCTGATCACCGTGGTGATCTTCTTCGGCATGGGCGTGGAGCAGGCCAGGATCACCGACAAGCACCCCACCCCCCTGGAGATCGTCGACGTGACCCCCGGCACCGCCGCGGCCGAAGCCGGCCTGCAGCCCGGGGACAAGATCCGCAGCTTCGGCACGCTCTCCTTCCCCGGCAGCAAAGGCGAAGAAGCCATCGCCTATATCCAGGCCCGGCCCGGCGCCACCATTCCGGTGATCCTGGAGCGGGACGGCGCCTCCCAGACCCTGCAGGTGGTGCCCCGGAACGAAGCCGGCAAGGGCAAGCTGGGGGTCTCCTTCGAGGTCGACAACTGGACCTATGACCGCCGGCCGTTCCAGTTCAAGGATCTGGGCCCGGGCGCCAGGTTCGGGGTGGTGGCCAGCGCCAGCCTGGGCTGGGAGATTCTCGAGAACTTCGGCAAGCTCATCACCCACAAGGTGAGCCTGAAGGAAGTGGGCGGCCCCATCACCATCGTCCGGGCCGGCAGCCGCGCGGCCAAGGCCGGGCTGGCCCAGTTCCTCTTCCTCACCGCCCTGATCTCCATGAATCTTGCCGTGCTCAACGCCCTGCCCATCCCGTTCCTGGACGGCGGCCACGCCGCCATCCTGGTGGTCGAGCGGATCCGGGGCAAGGATCTCTCGATCATGGTGAAGGAGCGCATCCTCCAAGGCGGGTTCTTCTTCCTGGCTTCGCTGATGGCCGTGGTCATCGCCATGGATATCTTGAGACTAAGGAATTAACGGCCTAGCCTTCCCAGCCTGACTTGCGGCCGCGGTCCATCTCCCGCTGCTGCTCCCGCTCCCGCAGGGCATCGCGCTTGTCGCCCATGGTCTTGCCCTCGGCCAGGGCGATGCGCACCTTGATCTTGCCCCGGGCATCCAGGTAGATGGCCAGGGGGATCACGGTGAAACCCTTGCGCTCGGCCTTGGCGGTGATCTTGTGGATCTCGGCCCGGTGCAGCAGCAGCTTGCGCGGCCGCAGGGGATCGTGGTTGGCGTAGGTGCCGAACTGGTAGGGGCTGATGTTGGCCTGTTTGAGCCACAGCTCGCCGCCGGTGGCGTCCACGTACGCGTCCTGCAACTGGCCGTGGCCGCCGCGCAGGGCCTTGACCTCGGTGCCCACCAGGGCGATGCCCGCCTCCCAGGTGTCCAGGACGTGGAAGGCATGGAGGGCTTTGCGGTTCCTGACGAGATCTTCGCTCATGGGTAGATCCTATCGTTACTCTGGGCCAAAATCGCCATCGTCGCCCGGGATTCCAGGATTCGTCTTGCGTGAGTCCTGTGCCCGGCGGGCACCGGGCAGAACGAACGAGCCCCGTCCAGCCCGCGCTTCCCGGTTAAAGTTAGGAACCCAGGTCCTGGAGTCCCCGTGCTGCATAAACTGCTCACCCCCATCATCATCTGGATGACCGCGCTCATGGCGGCCGCCGGCCCCATGGGGGTCACCCTCCTGATGGGCATCGAAAGCGCCTGCATCCCCCTGCCCAGCGAAGTGATCATGCCGTTCGCCGGCTTCCTGGCCTTCAAGGGCCAGATGAGCTTCCTGGGCCTGGGGTCCGCCAGCCCCTGGGCCCAGATCCTCATCGCCGGCCTGTTCGGCGCTATGGGCTGCAACCTGGGTTCCATTCCCGCCTACGAACTGGGCGCCTGGGGCGGGCGCAAGGCGGTGGAGCGCTATGGCAAATACATCCTGCTCAACCTGGACCACTTGGACCAGGCCCACCGTTTCTTCGAGCGCTTCGGCACCTGGGCCATCATCCTGGGCCGCATGCTGCCGGTGGTGCGCACCTTCATCGCCCTGCCCGCCGGCATCGCCCACATGGACCGCACCCGCTTCCATTTGCTTACCTTCATCGGCAGCCTGCCCTGGTGCCTGGGCTTGGCGTGGGTGGGCTATCTCCTGGGCGAGCGCTGGGATATCCTGGGCGTCTACTTCCACCGGTTCGATCTGGCGCTTTGCCTGGTGCTCCTGGCCGGGGCCGGCTGGTTCGTCTGGAGCCACATCCGCGGCGTCCGGCGCAGGCAAATGTGAAGCAAGGTAGTACACTAGGGTGCGGAAGCGGAGACGGCCATGGAGATCCCTGAAAACCTGAGAGAGATCGTCGACCGCCTGGGCGTGGCGCTGGTGAAGGCGCTGGCCAACGATGAGAGCAGCCGCGCGCTGGTGCAGGAGATCCAGGCGTACGGTTTCGACATGGCGCTGATGCTGGAGGCCACCGTGGCCCTGCACAAGCGCAGCGACGGGGAGGACAAGCCGGAGGGCTTCGACGGCCTGGCCGGGGATGCGGAGTTCACCAACACCCCAGGCCGCGGCCAGTGGTCCGAGGAGGACAAGGCCTTCCTGAGAACCTTCAAGATATCGCTGGAATGACGGGCGCCTGGGAACGGCCGGCCCCGGAGCTGGCGTCCGGCCCGAATCCCAACGTGGCCGGCCTGGGCCTGGAGGCCCTGCGCGCGCTGGTGGCCGCCCTGGGGGAGAGCCCGTTCCGGGCCGCACAGATCCACGAGGGCCTGTACCGGCACCGGTGGACCCGCTGGGAGCAGTTCACCAGCCTGTCCAAGGCCCTGCGCGCCAGGCTCCAGGCCAGCACCGAACTGCGCTGGCCGGAGATCATGGAGAGCGTCGGCTCCGAGGACGGCTCCACCAAGCACGCCTTCCGCCTGGAGGACGGCAGCCTGGTGGAAGGCGTGCACATGCCCTACGGGGACCGCACCACCCTCTGCCTGTCAAGCCAGGTGGGCTGCGCCATGGGCTGCACCTTCTGCGCCACTGGGCTCATGGGCATCCAGCGCAACCTCACGGCCGGGGAGATCACCGGCCAGGTGGTGACCATGCTCAACGCCCACGGCCACGCGGGCAACGACCCGGTCAACCTGGTGTTCATGGGCATGGGCGAGCCGCTGCACAACCTGGACCAGGTGATGGCGGCCTTCGCCCTGCTCACCGACCCCAAGGGCCTGGCCCTGTCGCCGCGGCGCATCACCCTGTCGACTTCGGGCCTGGTGAGCGGCATCCAGCGCCTGGGCGCCTATGCCCGGCGCCCGCGCCTGGCCCTGAGCCTCAACGCCACCACCGACGCCTACCGCGACCGCATCATGCCGGTGAACCGGGTGTGGAACCTGGCCGCGCTGGCCGCCGCGCTCAAGGCCTTCCCGCTGGAGCACGGCGAACGGATCACCCTGGAATACGTCCTGCTCCAGGGGGTCACCGACAGCCTGGAGGACGGCCGGCGCCTGGCCGCCTTCGCCCAGCAGTTCCCCAGCAAGGTCAATCTCATCCCCTTCAACCCCCACGAGGGCTCAGGCTTCGAGCCCCCCTCCGAGGAGCGGATCGCGGAACTATGCGGCCTGCTGGCCGCCAAGGGACTCACCGTCAGCGTGCGCCGCTCCCGGGGCCAGGATGTGGCCGGCGCCTGCGGGCAGCTGGCGCGCCGACACCAGGACTAGGCCCTAGGCCCGGGCCGATAAAGCGTTACAATGGCAGTTTAGCCTAAGGATGCGGTCATGCCCTTCGAGCCCCTGCAGCAGGAACCCATCATCCAGCAGCGCTGGGCCGAGGCCCGGGCCTTCCGCGCGCCCCGCGCCGCGGAACTCAAGCCCGGGGACCGGACCTTCTACATGCTGGTGATGCTGCCCTACCCCAGCGGGCGCATCCACATGGGCCACGTGCGCAACTACACCCTCGGCGACGTGGTGGCCCGGTTCCGGCGCATGCGCGGCGACCAGGTGCTGAACCCGCTGGGCTGGGATTCCTTCGGCCTGCCGGCGGAGAACGCGGCCATCAAGAACGGCATCCACCCGGCCATCTGGACCCGGGACAATATCCAGGAGATGAAGGGCCAGATCCAGAAGATGGGCATCAGCTATGACTGGGACCGGGAGATCGCCTCCTTCCTGCCCGAGTACTACCGGTGGAACCAGTGGTTCTTCATCAAGATGTGGGAGCGCGGCGACGTGTTCCGGGCCATGCGCAACGTGAACTGGTGCGAGGCCCTGGGCACGGTCCTGGCCAACGAGCAGGTGGTGGACGGCAAGGACGAGCGCACCGGCCATCCGGTGGTGCAGAAGCCCATGGAGCAGTACTTCTTCACCATCACCCGCTACGCCGAGCAGCTGCTGGCGGACCTGGACAAGATCGACTGGCCGGAGAACGTCAAATCCATGCAGCGGCACTGGATCGGCAAGTCCGAGGGGGCCCGGCTCACCTTCGACCTGGCCGACGGCCAGCAGGTGTCGGTGTTCACCACCCGGCTGGACACCCTCTACGGGGTGACCTTCATGGCCCTCTCCACCGAGCACCCGTTCATCCAGAAGGCGGCGGAGACCGATCCCGGGCTCAAGGCCTTCTGCGATCAGGTGGCCTCCCAGAGCCGGGAAGAGCGCCTCACCAGCGACGTGAAGCTGGGCCATCTTTCCCGGCTGGAGGCGATCCACCCGTTCACCGGGGAGAAGGTGCCGATATTTGCCGCCAACTACGTCCTCATGGACTACGGCACCGGCGCGGTGATGGGCGTGCCCGCCCATGATGAGCGGGACTATGAGTTCGCCGAGAAGTACGGCATCCCGATCCCCAAGGTGATCGAATCGGAGAATCCCTGGGAGCCCGGCATCCTGGTGAACTCCGGGGAGTTCGACGGCATGACCAGCGAGGCCGCGGCGGACGCCATGGTGGCCAAACTGGGCGGCCGCGCCGCCAAGACCGTCACCTACAAGCTCAAGGACTGGGGGCTGTCCCGCCAGCGCTACTGGGGCACGCCCATCCCTACCGTGCATTGCGCCCAGTGCGGCGTGGTGCCCGAGAAGGAGGAGAACCTGCCGGTGCGGCTGCCGGAGGACGTGGCCTTCGTGGGCAAGGGGGCTTCGCCCCTCACCACCTCCAGGTCCTTCCTGGAATGCGCCTGTCCCAGGTGCGGCAAGCCCGCGCGCCGGGAAACCGACACCATGGACACCTTCGTGGATTCCAGCTGGTACTGGATGCGCTACCTGGACCCCAACAACGACCAGGAGCCGTTCGCCAGGGCCGAGGCGGACGCCTGGGCTCCGGTGGACCTCTACGTGGGCGGCATCGAGCACGCGGTCATGCACCTGATGTATGCCCGGTACTTCTACAAGGTCATGCGCGACCTGGGCCTGCTGAGCGGAGACGAGCCATTCAAGAAGCTCATCTGCCAGGGCATGGTCCTCAAGGACGGCTTCAAGATGTCCAAGTCCAGGGGCAACATCGTCGACCCCGACGACGTCATCGCCCACTACGGCGCGGACGCCCTGCGCCTGTTCATGATCTTCGCCGCCCCCATCGAGAAGGAGATCGACTGGACCGGGTTCGAGGGCATCGAAGGCGCCACCCGCTTCCTGAAGCGCATCACCCGCATGGTGGAGGAGCACCCGCTCTGCGCCGATCCCGTTCCCGCCCGGGAGAAGCTGGCCCCCGAGGAGAAGGCCCTGCTGGTGAAGATCCACCAGACCCTGCACAAGGTCACCGAGGATCTGAGCCACCGCTACCAGTTCAACACCCTGGTGAGCAGCCTCATGGAACTGGCCAACGCCCTGGGCGACCTGCCCAAGGACGCCCCGCACCGGGACGCCATTATGCAGCAGGCCCTGACCACCCTCACCCTGATGCTGTCCCCCGCGGCGCCGCACCTGGCCGAGCAGCTCTGGACCCGGCTGGGCGGCCAGGGTCTGTGCATGCACGCCGCCTGGCCCGAAGCGGATCCCGCCTGGCTCACCGCCGACGAAGTGACCGTGGTGGTGCAGATCAACGGCAAGGTCCGGGGCCGCGTGCTGGTGCCCGGCCACGCCACCGAGGCCGAGCGCAGCAGGGCTGCCCTGGCCTGTCCCGAGGCCCGGCAGCACCTGGACGGCAAAGAGGTCGTCAAGGTGGTGGTGCCCCCCGGCGGCAAGCTGGTGAGCATCGTCGTGCGCGGATGACCCTGATGCCGCCCTGCGATCTGGCCTCAGGCCTGCTGGACGCCGGCGCCGTCCGGCTCGCCCCCCGGAGCCCCTTCACCTGGGCCTCCGGGCTGAAGTCCCCCATCTATTGCGACAACCGCCAACTGCTGGGCTTCCCCAGCCTGCGCTCCGGCATCAAGGCGGCCCTGGCCGAACGGGCCGCCCTGGCCGGACCCACGCTGGTGGCCGGCACCAGCACCGCCGGCATTCCCTGGGCGGCCATGGTGGCCGACCAGCTGGGCCTGCCCATGGCCTACGTGCGCCCCGAGCCCAAGGGCCACGGCATGGGCCGCCAGGTGGAGGGACCCGCGGGCGCGGGCCACCGGGTGGTGCTGATCGAGGACCTGATTTCCACCGGCGGCTCCAGCATCCGCTGCGTGGAGGCCCTGCGCCAGGAGGGCGCGGAAGTTCTGGAGGTGCTGGCCCTGTTCAGCTACGCCCTGCCCCAGGCCGAGGCCGCGTTCCGGTTGGCCCGGGTGCCCCTGCACGTGCTGGCCACCTTCGACGACCTGGCCGCCCGGGCGTTGGAGAAGGGCATCCTGGGCCCGGGGGACCTGGAATCCCTGGCCGAATGGAAGGCCGACGCGACGGCCTGGAGCCGGGCGCACGGAGACCAGCCATGAAGATCTACACCCGCACCGGCGACCAGGGCACCACCGGACTGTTCGGCGGCGAGCGGGTCTCGAAGGACAATAAACGTCTTATTGCCTACGGCACCCTGGATGAGCTCAACAGCGTCCTGGGCGTCCTCATGCTGAACCTGGCCCCGGAACTGGAAGCGCACACGTCCCTCCAGATGGTGCAGCGCGACCTGTTCGCCCTGGGCGCGGTGCTCGCCACTCCCCCCGGCCGGGCCGGGAAGCTGGAACAGCGCCTGACCCATCCCACCTGGCCGGTGCAGGAGATGGAGGCGGACATCGACCGGCTCACCGCCATGACCGGGCCCATGACCCATTTCGTCCTCCCCGGCGGCTGCCCCGGCTCCGCCCACGGGCACTGGGCCCGGACGGTCTGCCGGCGGGCGGAGCGGGAAGTGGTGACTCTGTCCGCGTCGGTACCGGTTCCGGTGGAAGTGATCGTCTACCTGAACCGGCTCAGCGACTGGCTGTTCGCCCTGGCGCGGGCGGCCAACGCCCAGGCCGGCGTCGAGGATGTCAAGTGGCTGCCATGACTTCCGGGCGCGGACCCGCTCCGGAGCGCATACTGTTACTTGGAACATGAATAAATGAAACCGCGACCCGCGATCCTGGCCACCGTTGCCGCCCTTGCCCTGCATGGGTCGGCGGCCCCGTCCGGGGTGACCTACCTGTACACCTACAACGACCGCAATGGCAATGTTGTCATCAATAACCTTCCCCCCGCCTACCTGAAGGGGCAGGGCCTCACCCTGCGCCATGTGGGGGTGGGGCACGTGCGCCTGGCCATGACCCGCCAGGAGATGGCCAAGGTCCTGCGCAGCCCGGAACTGCTGGCCATGGTGGACAGCATCTCCGCCGCCGAGGGGATCGACCCCTTCCTGGCCCGGGCGGTGATCCAGGCGGAGAGCGCCTTCTACGCCCGGGCCCGGAGCCGGACCGGTGCCCTGGGGCTGATGCAGCTCATGCCCCAGACCGCGCAGCGCTTCGGCGTGGTGGATCCGTTCGACCCCAGGCAGAACATCACCGGGGGGGTCAAGTACCTGAAATGGCTCAGCGACACCTTCAGCGGCGACCTGACCAAGGTGGTCGCCGCCTACAACGCCGGGGAAAACGCCGTCACCAAGTACCGGGGCATCCCGCCCTTCGCCGAGACCCGGGCCTACGTGCCCCGGGTGCTCACCCTCTATGCCAAGCGCCTGGTGCAGCCCGACCCCGGCGCGTCCGGCTCCATGGAGCTGCTCAAGAAGGGCCGCGGCGGGTTCCAGGTGGATGAGGCCGCGCTGCCGCCCGGGTCGACCCTGGAGGCGGACGCGAGCCAGGGCCCGGCCAAGCCGCCGAGCCGCCTCTACCAGTGGCTGGACCGCAACGGACGCCTGCAGATCTCCGACCAGCCTCCCCCCAAGGGTGCGGCCGGCGTCAAGACCTACCAGGGCGGATCCTCAGACTGACCGTTCCCGCTCGGCGATGAAGGTTTCCAGGGCCAGCACGGCGTCGGCGTAGGTTTCCTTGAGCTGCTCCAGGAGCAGGCCGGGGTCGATGGAGAAGCTGCCCTTGCGGCCCCCCGCTTCCAGCTCCGCGGCGATGGCCCGCAGCCTGGGCGCCCCCATGGTCCCGGCCGCGCCCTTGATGGCATGGGCCACGTCGGCCGCGTCGTCCAGTTCCTCCGAAGCCAGGGTGGCTTCGATGGCGCGGATGCGGTCAGGGGTGTCGGTCTTGAACAGGCCGAGCATTTCCTTCAGCAGGCCCAGCTCGCCGTCGTCCAGATTCAGGAGCTGATCCATCACGCTGAGGTCCAGGTTCTCGCCAAGGGGTTCCATCGATCATCTCCTGCGCCCAGTATCCCAGAAGCCGGAACATTGGTGGTGGGCAATGGTCCTTTCCCCAGGCACACTGGAAATTCCAGCGCGGGATTCCCCATGAAAAACCTCCTCCTCCAGCACGTCCAGGAAGCCGTCGCCCTGAAGCAGAGCTTCTTCGAGACGGAAGCCGACCACATCATCGCCCAGGCCGCGGACATGGCCGAGCGGCTCAAGCGCGGCTGCCGGATCCTGGTCTGCGGCAACGGCGGCAGCGCCGCCGACGCCCAGCACTTCGCGGCCGAACTGTCCGGCCGCTACGTGAAGGAGCGGCGCGCCCTGGCCGGCATCGCCCTGACCGTGGACACATCCGCCCTCACCGCCATCGGCAACGACTACGGCTTCGACCGGGTGTTCTCCCGGCAAGTGGAGGCCCTGGGCCGCCCCGGCGACCTGCTGGTGGGCATCTCCACCAGCGGCAACAGCGCCAACGTCATCCAGGCGGTTCTGGCGGCCAGGTCGCTGGGCCTGCGCACCCTGGGCCTCCTGGGCCGGGACGGCGGCCAGCTCAAGGACCTGGTGGACGACGCCCTGGTGGTGCCCAGCGGCGTCACCGCCCGGATCCAGGAAATCCACATGATGACCTACCACTTCTGGTGCGAGGCCATCGACACCCAGTTCCAGTGATCCCCGCCCTGTCGCCCCATGCCCCGGCGCTGCGCGAGGCGGCCCGCCGGGAGCCCCTGGGGCTCTACCTGCACGTGCCGTTCTGCCGGGACCGGTGCACCTACTGCTCCTTCGTCACCACCCGGGACGAATTGCTGAAAGCGGCCGTGCTGGGCCAATTGCGCCGCCAGCTCCTGGACTGGGGCCAGCTCCTGGGCCGGCCGGCGGTGGACACCCTGTACCTGGGGGGCGGAACCCCTTCCCTGCTCAGCGCCAGGGACCTGGCCGAACTCACCGGCGCCGCCGCCGAAGCCTTCGACCTGGCCACCCTGGAGGAAGCCACCCTGGAGGCCAACCCCGGCACCCTGGACCCGGCCTGGCTGGAGCAGGCCCTTCATCTGGGCTGGGACCGCATCAGCCTGGGCGTCCAGACCCTGGACGACGCCCTCCTGGGCCGCCTGGGCCGCATCCACGACGGCCGCACCGCCCTGGAGGCCCTGGCCTGGGCCCGGGCCGCCGGCTTCACCCGGGTGAGCGCCGACCTGATGGTGGGCATCCCCGGACAGGACCTGGGCCGGGTCCTTGCGGACGCGGGCACCCTGGTGCGGGCCGGGGCCAACCACCTCTCCATCTACCTGCTGGACCTGGACAAGGCCTGCCCCCTGCGGTCCCAGGTGGACACCGGCAAGCTGGTCCTGCCTTCCGAGGACGAGGTGGCGGACGTGTTCGAGGCCCTGCAGGAGGAACTGCCGCGGCTGGGCCTGCAGCCCTACGAGATCAGCAACTACGCCGCTCCCGGCCAGGCTTCCCGGCACAACAACCGCTACTGGGAGCGACGCCCCTACCTGGGCCTGGGCCCCAGCGCCGCGTCCCAGCTGGGCGACTGGCGCTGGACCGAAAGCGGCGTCATCCCCGCCTGGATCGAGGACCGCGGCAGCGCCGAGGTGCAGGAGCTGGACCCGGCCGAGGCCCTGGCAGAGATTCCCCTGCTGGGCCTGCGCATGCACCGGGGGGTGGACTGGGAGGCCCTGCGGGCCCGGGGCCGGGACCGAAACCTGGAGCCCCTGGTGGACGGCTGGGAGGCCCAGCTGGCGCCCTTCCTCCAGCACGGGCTGCTGCTGCGGGAGGGGCCGGTACTGCGCTTCACGCCCCGGGGCATGCTGCTGAGCAACGGGGTGCTGCAGATCTTCGTCTAGG
>PLUC01000212.1 GCA_003165415.1 Holophagaceae bacterium | reverse complement strand
GTCCATCACCCAGTTTCGTGTAGAGCTGGAGAAGGCCGGACGCGGCATCTTCAGCCTGGAGTGCCCAGGTGTGAAGACGGGCTTGAAGCGGGTCCTGAGTTGATGGCCCCCAGGATCCGCCTGCCGTGGTCAAGCCCGGAACCCCCGGAGAGATCAGCCCGTACGCCCCGTCGGGCGGCGAGCGCAGCCCCATCTTCCCGCAGATCCCGGACCCTGAAGCCCCCGGTCACCCCGGCCTTGCTCAGGACGATCTGCCAGAGCTGGACGCTGCGCGCCCGGAAGGCCCCGGCGCAGGACAGGAGGTAGTACCTCCACATCCGGAAGAAGCGATGGTCCAAGCGATCCTGCAGTTCCGCCCAGTGCCGGGCGAAGTTCCGGTACCAGGCCATCAGCGTGGGGTCGTAGTCGGCGCCGAAATTGTGCCAGTCCTCCATGACGAAGCGGCCCTGCATGACCCGGCTGACCTGGGCCACGGATGGCACCTCGCCGTTGGGGAAGATGTACTTGGCTATCCAGGGGTCCCCGGCAGCACTTGCGACGCCGCCGCCGATGGTGTGGAGCAGGAAGACCCCATCCCGGGCCAAGTGCCGGTGCACGACGTCCATGAAGACGGCGTGGTTCCTGTGGCCCACGTGCTCGAACATGCCGATGGAGACGATCCGGTCGAATGGCTCCGGGGGCATGCTGCGGTAGTCCTGCAACCGGAAGCTCACGGGCAGGCCCCGGCAGGCCGCCTCGGCATACTGCCGCTGCGGTTCCGAAAGGGTAACGCCCACCACCTGGGCGCCGTAGCGCTCCGCCGCGTGCCTAGCCAGGGCGCCCCAGCCGCAGCCGATGTCCAGCAGGCGCATTCCGGGCTCCAGCATCAGCTTCGCACACACCAGGTCCATCTTGTTCCGCTGCGCCTGCTCCAGCGTTTCCGCGCCCCTCCAGTAGCCGCAGCTGTAGGTCATGGTGGGATCCAGCATGGCCTGGAACAGGTCGTTCCCGAGGTCGTAATGGCGGAAGGCCACTTCCTTGGCCCGCACCAGGGTCTGGAAGTTGAACAGCCGGTGGATCAGGGTCCGAAGCGCCAGCGCGGGGGTCACCTTGAGCCGCTCCTCCGCGCCTGAGCCGAGCAGCCGCGCGAAAAACGCGTCCAGCTGGGGGCAATCCCACCAGCCGTCCATGTAGGATTCCCCCAACCCGAGGTTCCAGCCGTCCCAGACCCGCTGGTACCACCCGGGATGGTGGACGCTGATGTCCCAGGGCCTGGATCCGCCGACCTGGATATCGGCTGCCGCGAGCAGGGATTCAACCGTGTCACGCATGGCCACCCTTCCCGCTCATGCTGCCGGGCAGGGTCCGGGCGAAATTGATGAAGGTGAAATTAGGCACGGAAAACCTCCTTGCCGATCATTTGTGCAGAGATGGTCACCCTCGGATAGCTGGTCAGACCGTAGCTCTTGAGCTTGCGGTACAGGGTCACCGCCCCGATCTCCAGCTGCCGGGCCGTGTGCGTTAGGTTGCCCCCGTTCAGCGCCAGCGCCGCGAGGATGTATTTCTTGTCGACCTCATCCAGAGGCTGTACGAGCCCCATGATGGCCACTGGCCTGGGCACAGCCGAGCGGATCTCATCCGGCAGGTCCTCCAGTTCCACCCGGTTGCCAGCGGCGAGGGCGATGGCGCGCTCCATGGTGTTCTCCAGTTCTGGCACATTGCCCGGCCACCCATAGCAGAGCAGTTGCTGGGCGGCGGCCGGGGCGAAGCCCGAGACCTTGTGCTTCATCCGCAATGCCGAACCGGCGAGCAGCACCCGGGCCAAGGGCAGGATGTCCTCCATACGCTCCCGCAGTGGCGGCATGTGCAGATTGACCACACTGAGCCGGT
Source organism: Holophagaceae bacterium (assembly GCA_003165415.1). Taxonomy (GTDB): domain Bacteria; phylum Acidobacteriota; class Holophagae; order Holophagales; family Holophagaceae; genus Mesoterricola. Next base: position 8,349 of record PLUC01000212.1, on the reverse strand, counting down.
AATAGAGGTCCTGGCGGAAGGTGCCGACCCCCATTGCCTGGGCAAGGTCAAGGTTGGTGGCGGCCAGCACCCGCACGTCCACCGGTCTCATCTTGTTCTCGCCGACCCGCCTGACCTCGCGTTCCTGGAGGACCCGCAGCAGCTTGACCTGCATGCCCGGAGAAACCTCGCCGATTTCATCCAGTAGCAAGGTCCCCTTGTGGGCGGCCTCGAATAGGCCCGGCCGGTCATGGTTCGCCCCGGTGAAGGCCCCGTGCGCGTGCCCGAAGAGTTCGCTCTCAAGGAGGGTCTCGGTGATGGCGCCGCAATTGACCGCGGTGAACGGCCCCAGAGCCCTGGACGACTGGTCATGGATCCGCCGGGCGATCCTCTCCTTGCCGGTTCCGCTTTCGCCGGTGATGAGGATCGTGCAGTCCACCTTGGCTAGGCGCTGGGCCAGATCCACCAGCCTGCGCATGGTCGGACTCTTGGCCACCATCCCCAGCGGCTCCTTCAGCGCAGGCTCGGCCTGGACCAGCGCCAGGCAGTGGTCTTTCAACCTGCGCTGGGCCAGCTTCAAGGTTTCCGTGACCCACTGCAGCGACACCTGCAGGCAATCCTTGAGCCGTTCCGTGCCATAGGAACCCAGTTCCTCCGCGCGTTCGTCCCCCCATTCCTTACCGGTGCGCCCCCGCAGGTGGCAGCCGGCATCGCCCTGGCCCATGCAGCGGTCTTCCAGCACGTAGATCTCTTCGTCGGCTGCCTGGCTCAGGTAGCCGCTGATCAGGCCGCAGATGGTCCAGCACGTTGGCGAATCGGACTGGCCGAAATGCAGAAGGTGCTGCTCCGCCTCGTAGGAGGCGACCAGCATCATGCCACCCGCGGAGATGGGGTCCTTGCTGCCCGACTCCACCTGGAACAGGCCTGCCATGGCATGGATCCGGGCGCAAGCGCAGCGCCAGTCCGCTTCACTGTCCCACTGGAACCCGGCCCGCATGGCCTCGGCCATGCGCCAGCGGTGGGCGAAGCCGAACTGGGTGAGCACGGTGCGGGCGGCGCTCAGTCCGAAATTCTCGACCAGGTACTTGCGCAGCAGCCCCATCGCCACCGCGTCCAGCAGGAGCGCACGCTGTCCGGCGAAGAAGATAGTACCCCCCTCAAGGTCCAGTTCCAGCAACTCCTTGTGGTCCAAGTCGTCGGCGCGCATGGGAATGCCCTTAAAATGGATTGATCGCCAAGCCAATTCGATCAAAGCCATTTTACCTTGAAAGAGTGAGGCAACTGTCTGCAACTTTGATGCAATCCAACTTATAACAGTAATAACGTAAACATTCCTCTGCTTCCAGACTGAGCGACTACCAAGGATGCCGTTCAAGAAACTAAAGAAGCTGGCGATACCGAACAGCACAAAGGTGTTGATGCTTTTGACACGAAGAATCGATTCCAGACCGCTGGTGGAGAAGGCTCCCACGCAGTTGCGTCTATCTTTTTTCTATAAGTCCGCTCCAGTAATGAGTTCCTAGTTCCAAAGAGACCTAAGCCCACCGTATAACCCAAGCGCACAGGTGACCACGACCACCCCGAGTACCACCCAGAAATAAGCACCGCGCAGACGGTGTTCGAGCGGAAGGGCCTTGACCGCAAGTGCAACCAGGAACCCAAGGACCAACGGCAAGAGAAATGCGTTCATCACCTGCACTGCGACCGAGAGCGTCACGAGGTTGGGCACAAGCAGAACGACAAAGGCACTGCCGATCACACCCACGCTGAATATTCCATAGAACCACGGTGCTTCCAGTGGATGGTTTCCCAGCGAATGGCTGTCCCCTGTGACTTCGCAGAAACCCCAGGACATTGCCAGCGAGACCACGATGGCCGAGACCATCGCCCCACCCAGGATGCCCAAGCCGAAGACGATGTGTCCGAATTTGACCCCCAGCGCAGGCGTCAATGCCTGGGCGATCTGCCCTACGGTGTCCAGAGGCGTTTGGGCATGGGTTTTACCCAATGTCGCTGCGGCGGCAACCAGCACAGCAACCATCACCACTTGGGTGAGCACCGCTCCGATTGCGGTGTCCCAGCGGGCGTAGGTGTACTGATTGGGTTTGAGCTTTTTATCCGTCACGGCAGATTGCTGGTAGAACACCATCCACGGCATGATAACCGCTCCGATATTGGCCGACACCAGATACCAGTATTGGCGGTGGTGCACGGGTAGCGTGACCAAGCCGCTCATTAGCTCATGTCCCTGCACCGGAGCGCGCATGGCCACCCATACGAATGCCAACTCAAATAGGCCCAGAAAAATGGCTATCCGTTCCACACGCCGGTAAGAGCCGGTCCATACCACTACCAACAGGACAGTCACGGCCAGGGCCAGACTGGTCACCTGCGGCACTCCAAACAACAGGCCCACTCCGGAAATGCCGGCGAATTCGGTGATGAGAGCACCCAGGCAGGCCACAGCCAATCCGGCTACCGATAGCCAAGCCCAACCCCCGCCGAATGTTTCGCGAATCAGTTCCCCATGGCCCTTGCCGGTGAAAATGCCGAGACGCACTGTGAGTTCCTGCACCACATACAGCACGGGAATCATCAGCACTTGCAGCGAAAGGAGCTTGTAGCCCCATTGGGCTCCGCTCTGCGCTGCGGTGATTACGCTGCCCACATCCGCGTCCGCCAGCATGGCCACCAGCCCGGGGCCAAGAATGGCTAGAAACAATTTCAAGTGGTGCGTTTTCATGCCGAGATGCCCTGGCTGCAACTCCACCCCCCCCGCCAGTTTCCCAGCGTTCACCTCTTCAACTGTTTGGCTCATGCACCATCTTCTCCTCGCAGTTTCGACTCGAACTTATCCCCTCTATGGGCTGATGGGGCCGCAGTGAGCAGGAACAGACCTGAACCTTGCTCCCTGCTCCCTCTCGTGATGGTTCCCCAGTTCAATTTGATCAACTCCCCTGAAATCAAGATTGAGCCCGAAGGTGGACGTGTTCCAATTTCCATTGTGATGGGCAAGGCGTTTCATAGTGACTGGCAACGATAGTGCGTTCTAGTTGTTCAAGGGCCAAGTATATAAAATATATGTTCAAGGAATGGCACGAAGGATGCTTCTTGCAAGCTCTGGTTCTGACGGCCCTGGCTTTCATGGGTTGTACGTATCTACTAGCCATCCTTGTTTCCCTTCAATAGGTGTCCCTTGGAAGCAACCCGTGTTGCAAAGCAGACCCGCCACGGAGGCCCACTCATGGGTTCCGGTTCGTACTTGATAGAGCCTGTCTTTCACCGCATCGGCTCGCTCCGCCGCCACCATGCCACGCTTTCGAGTCGGCTCAGAAAGCCGGCCTATCCGGCCACTCAGAGACTCGGGGAACGACTCTTTCACATGACCGGCGAAAACGGCCTGGGCACCCAGTTCTTCCTGAGGATCTATGATTCCCATGCGATGGGTATGGTGGCTGTTATGACAGAGATGGACGAGGAAACCGGGTGGCAGCTCACCTACGGCGCCGCTGAAATCATCAGGACTATCGCAGAAAAGCACCATCTGGACGTGGATACCACCATCTGGCTAGATCACAGCATAGCCAGGGGCACCGACCCAGCAGATCCGGGAAAGCACCACCAGGTTGGCGAGGAGCATTCCTTCATCCAGATCATCGTGAAGCCTGATGCGCAGCTTTATTGGGAATACCTCCCCACGGAGTTGGTCACCCAGGCTCTGGGTGAGAGGGTGCTGAACATCCAAGCATTCCTGTAGCTGGCCGAACAGCTTGGCTGATCGGCAACCCCATCAAATTGACGAGGTGGCTCATCCATCTTGAGGCGAAAGAGGCCGCCGGTGGCTCGGCAATTCCCAAGGGTTTGTATATTATGCACCTGCATCATGGTCCGAATCCTGCATCTCTTTAAATGGGCGCTGTGATCATTCATTGAATTTCTGGCGTCCCGCCGCTCTTTCATTCACAAAGGAACACTCCATGACCTCCAAATCCCATAACGCCAAGAAACCGAGACTTGCCCATCACAGCCCTGAGCCTGCCGTCCTGACTGGTGATAATGCGGCGGAAGGCTCCACGCCCGGAAAGCACAAGGTGAGCTTCTCCCAGCATCAGCATGAGCTGGAGATCGAGCAAAAGGCCACCACCCTGACACAGAACGAGTCCCCCAACCCCCACAACAAGTCCGATGTTCAGCAGCGCCAACAGAAGCCCTACTCCCGCAGCTGATACGGCCTGACCCGGACCATCAATAGAGAGGCTCCATGATTGAAGGCCCCATTACCCTCCTCATCCTCGACGGTTTTGGTGATGGGCTTCGCAACGCTTTTGACGCCACTTTCGTCTCGGGCATGACTCACCTCAACGATCTGCGCCGGCGCTACGCCGCCACCCAGCTGGATGCGGGGGGCGAGGCGGTCGGGTTGCCCGCGGGCCAGTTCGGCAATTCAGAAGTCGGCCACATGAACCTCGGCGCCGGCCGGGTGGTGTGGCAGGAACTCACGCGCATCGACGCAGCGATCCACAAGGGCACCTTCCGGGACAACCTGCCCATGGGCGCCCTGCTGCAGGAGCTCAAGGCTTCGGGCGGACGGCTCCATCTCATGGGCCTGGTCTCTCCCGGCGGCGTCCACAGCCACCAGAACCACCTGCTGGCCCTGGCCCAGTGGGCCCAGGCCGTGGCCGTGCCCACCACCATCCATGCCTTCCTAGACGGCCGCGACACCGAGCAGAAGAGTGCCGACGGCTTCCTGCAGTGGCTGGTCTTCCAGTTGCGCGGTTGCCCGCTGGTGACCATCGGCTCCCTCTGCGGCCGCTACTACGCCATGGACCGGGACAAACGCTGGGACCGGGTTGAGCGGGCCTGGAAGCTCCTGGTGGACGGGGTCGGCGAATTCGAGTCCGCCGATACCCAGGAAGGCATCGCGGCTGCGTATGCCCGCGGGGAGACGGACGAGTTCGTCCGCCCCACACGGCTTGCCGCCTTCCATCCCATCCAGGATGGGGACGGGATCATATTCTTCAATTTCCGCGCCGACCGGGCCAGGGAATTCTGCCATGCCCTGGTGCTCCCCGACTTTGCCGGTTTCAAGCGGACGCGCCTGCCCAAGGTGCGGCTGGTCACATTCACCGACTACGAACAGGCGCTGGAGCCCTATGTGGCTGTGGCCTATCCTCCCCAGAGCCTCGCCAACCTCCTGGGCGAAGTGGTGGCCCGCCAGGGCTGGAAACAGCTGCGGACCGCCGAGACCGAAAAATACGCCCATGTGACCTACTTCTTCAACGGGGGCCGGGAAGTCCTCTTCGAGGGGGAGGAACGGCTCCTGGTGCCTTCCCCCAAGGTAGCGACCTATGATCTTCAGCCTGAAATGAGTGCGCACGAGGTGGTGCGGGGGCTGGTGAAGGCCATCGCCGCCGGAAGATACCGGTTTCTGGTCTGCAACCTGGCCAACACCGACATGGTGGGCCACACCGGCGATCTCACGGCGGCTGCTGCGGCCTGCGCCGTGGTGGACGACGCCATCCGCCAGATCGCCGGAATCACCCTGGCCAAGGGCGGCGCCCTCCTGGTCACCGCCGATCATGGGAACTGTGAATGCATGCGCGACGATAAGGGCAATCCCCATACCACCCACACCCTGAATCCAGTGCCCGCCGTACTGATCGCCGCGGGGTTCGAAGCCATCCAGTTGCGGTCCGGCGGTGCCCTGGCGGATGTGGCGCCGACCCTGCTGAAGCTCATGGGCGTGGAGAAACCGGCGGAGATGGATGGGGTGAGCCTGTTCTGAAATGCGATGCCGGGAGCCAGACATGAGATTGGTGACCAAATGTATCTTCTGGTTCGGCCTCTACCTCTTCCTGGTCACCTGCCCGATGGGGGTCGCGGCGATGACGGTGCCCCGCGGCGGGTCGGCTGCGCTGTCCGTGAACCTGGCGATCGGGCTCGGCTTCGTGGCGCTCGGCGTCATGGCGCTGGAGATGGCGCTGGTTTCACGCTTGGATGCGGCTTCCGGCGCGTTCGGTCTCGATGTGCTCTTCCAGTTCCATCGGGGAGTGGGCATCGCCTCGGTGGCACTGGTTTTCATCCATCCGCTCCTGCTGGTTGCGGGTGGAAGCTACCCGGTGGCGGTCCTCGGCCTGGGCGGCGGGGTTCCCATGAGCATCCGGCTGGGGACGCTGGCGGCCATCCTGGCTTTTGTGCTGGTGATCAGCTCGGTCCTGCGCCGGCGCCTGGGCATGCCCTACGAAGTGTGGCGGATTCTGCACGGGGTGCTCGCCATGGCCATCGTCGTGCTGGCGGCCATCCATGTCACGGGGGTGGGGCGTTTTGCCCAGGGGCTGCCCATGCGCATCGTGGGTGGTCTGCTGCTCCTGGTCCTCGTGGCGATCTTCCTTCGCTATCGATTGGTGCGGCCGATGATGCTGCTCGGCAAGCCATGGGAGGTGATGGCGAACCTTCCGGAACGGGGAGGAGCCCATATCATCAAGGTCCGCCCGGTGGGGCACTCTGGCTTCTCTATTCCTTCCCGGCCAATTCGCGTGGATCAACCTCGGGCCCACCCCGTTCCATCTGGAGCAGCACCCCATCTCCATGTCCTCTTGTGGCGATGCGCCGCTCCATGGGGAAATCGCTTTCACCATCCGCGCCCTTGGGGACTGGTCAGGACCGGGCGTCCCCAGGCTGCAGCCGGGCCAGCGGGTATGGATCGAAGGCCCCTATGGGGCCTTCTCGATCGATGTGGAGGAGGGCCCAGGCTATGTCTTCATCGCGGGGGGGGTCGGCATCACTCCATTCGCCTCGATGCTCGAGACCATGGCCGTCCGCGGGGACCATCGGCCGGTGGTGCTTTTCTTCGGCGCCCGGGCCGAGGGGGATCTGACCCTCCGCGCCGCCCTTGAATCCCTTGCTCCAAAGCTGGACCTGACACTGGTCTATGTGCTCGAACAGCCGCCCCCAGGCTGGCAGGGAGCGACCGGATTCATCAACGCGACGCTCCTTCGCCACCACCTGCCGAAGAACTTCGAGCATTTCCAGATTCTCATTTGTGGGCCGGCTCCGCTCATGGATCTCATGGAGGTCGAACTGCCGTCCCTCGGGATTCCGGCGGATCTCATCCATGCCGAGCGTTTCGACCTGGTCTGAGAAGGGGGAGCCGTGAACCATCGCATTGTCTCCGGGGTCATCTTCATCGTGCTCCTGCTGTTCGGGGCGGCCGCCGCGCTCTTCGCGTTGAGCGTGCTGCCCCCCCGGCGCGCAGGAGCCCAGACCTCGATCCGGCCCGCTCCGGTCCCCCACCAGCGGGAAGGGGGCTACGCCGCCTGCACAGGCTGCCATGGGCCTGGGGAAAAGGCCGCATCGATGCCTGCGACGCACCGAAGGTTTGCTTCCTCGGCCTGCCCCACTTGCCACCCGCCTGGGGTTCTTTGAGGTTCCCAGGGGGTGGCACACGGGAGCGGACCCTAATTAATGACTACGATGGCTTCCACCGCGGTTCCCGCTTCAACCTGTTCCATCATCCGGCGCAGGAACGCGGGAAGGTCGGCCGGCTGGCGGGAAGTGACCAGGTTGCCGTCGACGACCACGTCCCGGTCTTCATAGAGCCCGCCGGCCGCCTTCACTTCCTCGGCCACCGAGGCGGTGCAGGTGAGCCGCCGCCCCTTCAGGAGATCCGCGCTGGCCAGGATCTGCGGCCCATGGCAGATGGCGGCGACCGGCCTGTTCCCGGTGAAGAAATCCCGGGCGATGGCCAGGGCCTTCGGCTGCTTTCTCACCGAGCCGGGCGCCTTCCCGCCGGGCAGGACCAGGATCCCGTAGTCGCCAGAGTCCACCTCCTCCAGCGTCTTGTCCACGGCCACCTGATAGCCATGCAGGCCGGTGATCGTCCCGCGGTTCATGGAGGACACCACCACTTCCAGGCCCGCCTCCTTCAGCCGGTAGTAAGGGACCAGCAGTTCCGTGTCCTCGAATTCATCTGCGCTTATGATCAGTGCCTTCATGCTTGCTCCCGGAATCATGCGGATTCTATGCCATCGCCGCGGCGGCTAAGTTCAGACGCCTGCGGCGTGGCCTGGAAAAGGATTGGCTACACGGTCGCCGGCTCGATCACTTTGACCGGGGCTGCGGCGGCAACCGTCTTGATGACAACCTTCACAGCATCCTCCATGGGATCCTTGAAGGGCACCTCGACCCGGAGCAGGCCGTTCTCATAGGTCGCTTCGGCCTTTCCAGGTTTCACCGCCCAAGCCGGGGTCAGTGCCGCCACATACTCGAAGTCCTTTGCCGGCGCGGTCAGGTGGATGCTGTCTTCCATGATCTTCAGGTCGATGGTATCGGTCGGCGCGCCCGGAATCGAGAACTCCACGATGAGCTTGA
>PLUC01000165.1 GCA_003165415.1 Holophagaceae bacterium | reverse complement strand
GCATTCCCGATGTGCGGAAAGTCAGCTAGGGGTAGAACATCTTCTGGATTTTGTACCCCGGTTGTACCCCATGAAGAAAGGCCAACTTACCATGAGTTCAGAACATCAGCCATTTGAGATACTTATAGAGATCATGCCCGAGGACATCGACCAGCTGGGCCATGTGAACAACGTGGTCTACTTGAGGTGGGTGCAGGAGGCCGCCATCGCCCACTGGACCGCGAAGGCCTCCCCCGAGGCCCAGGCCGCCCTGTTCTGGGTGGTGGTGCGTCACGAGATCGACTACCGGCGCCCGGCCCTGCCCGGCGACCGCATCATCGCCCGCACCTGGGTGGGCCCGGCCGGACCGCGCTCCTTCGAGCGCAACACCGAGATCCTGCGCGCCTCCGACCGCGCCCTCCTGGCCCGGGCCCGCACCCTCTGGTGCCCCATGGACCGCCGCACCGGCCGTCCCGCCGCCGTCAGCGACGAGGTGCGCGCCGCCTTCGCCACCGGACCGGCATGAAAAAGGTCCAGCCCGCGAGCGCGGACTGGACCCTCGACCCACCGGAACGTCAGTTCAGGGGCAGCAGCACGAACAGGCTGGCGTTCTTCCGCTTGACCAGCATCAGGACCTTGCCGTCCTTCCGACTGGCAGCCACGGCGCTCTGGAAGTCGCCCGCCTTGGTCACCGGCTTGTGGTTCACTTCCACCACCAGGTCGCCTTCCTGCAGCCCGACCTGGGCGGCGGGGCTGCCGGGGTCCACGGCGCTGATGAGCACCCCGGCCTTGTCGCTGAGGCCGAAGCGCTGGGCCAGTTCCGGAGTGAGGGTCTGGAAGCTGAGGCCGAGCTTGGTCGCCTGCTCAGGGGTTCCCTCCGAGGCTTCCTCGCTGTTCGCGGCGTCTGCGCTGACGGCGCCGACGGTGATGGCCAGGGCCAGTTCCTTGCCGCCGCGCATGACATCCAGCTTGGCCTTGGTGCCGGGGGCGGTGCCGCCGACCCGGTTGCGCAGGTCGCGGATGTTCTGGATTTCCTTGCCGTTGAAACGGATGATGACGTCGCCCACCTTGATCCCGGCCTTTTCGGCGGCGGAATCGGGGGACACCGAGGTGACCAGGGCGCCGCTGGTGCCAGTGAGGGCGAACTGCTTGGCCAGATCGTCGTTCAGGTCCTGGATGCCCACGCCCAGCAGGCCCCGGGCGATCCTGCCGCCCTTGGTCAGGGTGGGCAGCATGGTCTGGATCATGTTGGAGGGGATGGCGAAGCCGATCCCGGCGGACTGGCCGCTGTTGGTGGCGATGGCGCTGTTCATGCCGATCACCTCGCCCTTCATGTTCACCAGCGGGCCGCCGGAGTTGCCGGGGTTGATGGGCGCGTCGGTCTGCAGGAAGTCCTCGTAGTCGGCCACCCCCACATCCGAGCGCCCGATGGCGCTGATGATCCCGGTGGTGACGGTCTGGGTCAGGCCGAACGGGGCGCCCACGGCCATCACCAGGTCACCCACCCGCAGCGCGTCGGAGTCGCCCAGTTGCACCGTGGGCAGGTCCGCGGGGACCTTGTCCTTGATCCGGATCACCGCCACGTCGGTCTTGGGATCGACACTGACGACCACCGCCTTGAACTCACGCTTGTCCGAAAGCCGGACCTTGATCTCGTCCACGTCCTTCACCACATGATAGTTGGTGAGGATGTGGCCGTTCTTGTCGAGGATCATGCCGGAGCCCATGCCGCGCTGGGGCACCTTGTACTCTTTGGGTGGCTGCCGGCGCTGGGGGGCCTGCTGGCCGAAGAACTGCTGGAAGAAGTCGTCGCCGAAGGGGAACCCGGACTCCGGGCCCTGCTGGTACTTGATGATCTTCTCGGAGTAGACGCTGACCACCGCGGGCCGCACATGGGCGGCCACGGCCGCGTAGGCGTCGCTCAGGGCCTGGGCCGGGGCGATGACGGCCGCGGTGAGCGGCGGCGCTTCCACCACCTTGGGCGAGGAACAGTGGCCGGTGATGGCCAGCACGCCTCCTCCCACCAGGAGCGGAACGGCCAGGGCGCTGGCGACATAGACGACAAATCGTTTCATGTTTGATCTCCTTGACGGGGGTTCCACCTTCTCCCGGCATGCCAATCAAAAACCGCGCCAGTCCGAAACCCTCTTGAAAGCCGCCCTTTCTGCCCTGGCCGGCCGGTCATCAGGGCATTTCTCCCAGGGACCAGGGCATTTTTCCCTCTTTTCCCCTACCCTGCCCCGGATCCCCAGCCGAATATGAAGGAATCCATTTGGCCTTTCCTTTGCAACCTAAGTTCCCGAGGGTTTCCAGGTGATCAAACCAGCCAGCTTCGAAGTGCCCCGGGTCGGGTCCGGCTCCGGCCGGGGCATGGGCCGGCTGTGGCTGCTGGGGATCACCATGGTCCTGGCCCTGGGCTGCGTCCTGGGGGTGAACCTGTATCTGGAGACCCGGGAAACCCAGGCGGCTTTCGAGGATTTCAAGGATTCCCAGGTGAAAGTGGCGGTGGCGGCGGCCTGCGTGCTGCTGAGCAACCTGGAGTCGTCCCCCACGCCACTGCCCTGGGTGCTGCGGGACCTCCAGCCCCTGGAGCAGCCGGGCATCACTCGGCTGTTCGTGCGGTCCCCGGCCCAGCCCTGGATCAGCCTGGACGGGCTGGAGGTCACCACCCCCACCCTGGAGCTGGCCCTGGCCACCAAGGGCCGCTGGTTCTCGGTGGGCCCCCAGGAGGCTGTGGCCCTGGGCCTTCCCGACCGCACCGCCGCCCTGGCCCTGAGCGGGGCCATGGACCGGGGCGGCAGGACCTGGATCGTGGCGGTGGCCGGCACGGCCTTCCGCGAGCCGGACCGCTCCATGCACGCCCGCTGGCGGCTGCTGGCCAGTTTCGTCTCCATGGGGGCGTTCCTGTTCATCCTGGCCTGGTGGGCCTTGCGCTTCCAGAAGCAGGAGCTGGAACTGGCCCGGGAGATCGAACTGAGGGAGCTGGGCCGGCAGAAGGACCAGGCCCTCGCACAAGCCGACCGGGCCGGCACCATGCTGACCCTGGCCTCCGGAGTCGCCCACGAGATCGCCACCCCCCTGGGGGTCATCTCCGGCCGGGCGGCGCAGTTGGTGTCCCGCATGCCGGGGGATGAGCGCAATCTGCGGCTGGCCCAGACCATCCAGGAAGAGACCGAGCAGATCAACCGCACCATCCGCCGCTTCCTGGAGCTGGCCCGGGGCGGGACGCCCCGGGTGGAGGACTTCGGCACCGGCGACCTGGTGCGCGCCGCCGCCACCATGGTGGAGCACCGCTTCCACAAGGCCGGGGTGGACCTGGTGCTGGACACGCCCCCGGAGCTGCCGGGGATGCGCGGCGACTTCCAGCTCCTGGAGCACCTGCTGGTGAACCTGCTGCTCAACGCCTGCGACGCCTCCCAGCGGGGCGACCAGGTGGAGGTGCGGGCCCGGACGGCCGAGGGCCGGATGGTGCTGGAAGTGACCGACCAGGGCAAGGGCATCCCCGAGGCCCTGGCCGAGCGGGTCATGGAGCCCTTCTTCACCACCAAGCCCCAGGGCCAGGGCACCGGCCTGGGCCTGGCCATCGCCCGGGAGATCGTGCGGATGCACCGGGGTGAGCTCGGCATCGAGCGGCTCCAGCCCAGGGGCACCCGCATCCGCATTTCACTGCCAGCCTAGGAGGAAACATGGGACCACGCGTGCTGGTGGTGGACGACCACCTGGAGATGGCGGAAATGCTGGTGGAGTCCCTGGCCGACGCCGGCTTCGAGGCCGAGGCCCTGGCCTCGGGCAGCTCGGCCCTGGAGCGCCTGGAGGCCGGCGGCATCGACGCCCTGGTCACCGACCTGCGCATGAACCAGGTGAGCGGCCTGGACCTGCTGGCGGCCAGCAAGCGCGCCTCACCCCAGCGGCCGGTGATCGTCATGACCGCCTACGGCGCCATCGACACGGCGGTGGAATCCATCCGCCAGGGGGCCTACCACTACCTCACCAAGCCGTTCCAGCCCGAGGAGCTGGTGATCTTCCTGAAGCGGGCCCTGGAGGAGCGCAACCTGCAGGTGGAGGCCAAGCTGCTGCGCCGGGCGCTGCGCGGGCAGGCGGGCGTGCACCTGGGCGGCGACGGGATGATCGGCACCAGCCCGGGCATGCGCGAGGTGCTGGAGCTGGTGGAGCGGGTGGCCGCGGTGGACGTGCCGGTGCTGCTGCGCGGCGAGACCGGCACCGGCAAGAGCATGGTGGCGGGCGCCATCCATTCCCTGAGCCCCCGGGCCAAGGCCCCGCTGGTGGCGGTGAACTGCGCCGCCCTGCCCGAAGCCCTGCTGGAGAGCGAGCTGTTCGGCCACATGAAGGGGTCGTTCACCGGCGCCACCTCCGACCGCCCCGGCCTGTTCGTGGAGGCCGAGCGGGGCACCATCCTGCTGGACGAGATCGCCGAACTGCCCCTGTCCATCCAGGCCAAGCTGCTGCACGTGCTGGAGCGGGGCGCGGTGCGGCCGGTGGGGTCCGCCCGGGAGCGCCAGGTGGATGTCCGGATCATCGCCGCCACCCACCGGGACCTGCTGGAGATGACCCGCGCCCAGAAGTTCCGGGAGGACCTGCTGTACCGCCTGGACGTGGTGGCCATCCAGATCCCCTCCCTGCGCCACCGCAGGGAGGACATCCTGCCCCTGGTGGAGCATTTCCTGGAATCCTTCCGGGCCAAGTACCCCAGCAGCCCGGTGACCGGGTTCACCCCCGCCGTGCTGCGCCGTTTCCTGGACTATCCCTGGCCCGGCAACGTGCGCGAACTGGCCCACCTGATCCAGCGCATGGTGGTGCTGGGCCGGAACCCCGTGGCCGACCTGGAGGACCTGCCCCCGGGCCTGCTGGAAGAGCCCCAGCAGCACCAGGCCGGGTTCACCGAGCTGATGCCGGCCCGGGACCTGCAGCACCGCTACGCGGCCTGGGCCCTGGAGCGCTGCGGCGGGCACAAGAGCCGCACCGCCGAGCGCCTGGGCATCGACATCAAGACCCTCAACCGCTGGCTGCAGGAGGAATAGAGTTACCGGACGGCGGCGGCTACCGGATGGTCCTGGTGGAAGCGCTTCAGGCGCTCCTCCAGGACCGGGAACTGGGCCCGGGAGATGAGCGAGGTGCAGGCCCGCAGGCCTTCGGTGCGCTCGCTGCCGGTGGTGTCCAGGGTGATGGCGCTGATGCCGTAGTGCAGCAGCTCGCTCAGCAGCGCGGCCCCCTGCATGCCGGGATAGGCGATGGTGAAGTAGAAGCCGTCGGCCACCGGCTGCTCCAGGTCCTTGTCGTAGACGATCTGGAAGCCGCTCTCCAGGAACAGCCGCTTCATGACCTTGGCCTTCTCTCCATATTCCCTGGCGATCTCCACGAAATCCACCGTACCGTCGTTCACCGCCTTGAGCATCGCCGCCAGGGCGCACTGGGCCGAGTGGGAGGTGCCCGAGGACAGGCCGTAGATGGTGCCGAACAGCAGGGCGTAGCCGAACTGGTCGGAATTGTAGTAGCGCAGCAGGTCCGGGCTGCGCATGGTCCAGACCTTGTCCCCCACCACCATCACCCCGATGCGCTCGCCGGCATAGCTGAAAGCCTTGGAGCTGGAGATCAGCAGGATGAAGTTGTTGGTGTACTTGGCCACCGTGGGCTGGTAGGGGGGCTGTCCGGGCTGGCCGTAGTCCTTGCGGAAATCCATGCCGAAGTAGGCCAGGTCCTCGATCACCACCACCCCGTACTGGGTGGCCAGCTCGCCGATGATCCGCAGCTCCTCGTCGGTGAGGCAGATCCAGGACGGATTGTTGGGGCTGGAGTACAGGATCGAGGACACCTTGCCGTCCTGGAGGCAGGACTCCAGCTTGGCCCGCAGCTTGGGGCCGCGGAACTCGTACATGTCGAACGATCGGTAGCCGTGGCCCAGCAGCTTGCACTGCTGCTTCTGCACCGGGAAGCCCGGATCCAGGAACAGGGTGCCTTCCCGGTCGGCCCACATGCGGTTCACGGTGAGGAAGCAGGCCATGCCGCCCATCATGGAGCCCACGGTGGGGATGCAGTACTCCGGGTTCACCTCCAGGTCCAGGAACAGTTTGGCGAAGCGGGCGACCTCCCGCTTCAGGGGCGCCGTGCCCTGGATGTCCGGGTAGATGGCCGCCACCCCGTCCTTCAGGGCCTGGATCTGGGCGTCCACCCCCACCTGCAGCGCCGGCAGCCCCGGAATGCCCATCTCCATGCGCACGAACTTCTGGCCCGAATCGGCTTCGATCTGGTCCACCAGTTTCTTGATCTCGCGGATGGAGGCCTGGGCCAGATTGTTCAAGCCGCTGGCCGCCAGCCGCCGGCGCACGATGTCCGCATCGATGGGCGTCTGCCTGTTTTCCATGGATTCCCCTTGAAGCTACGTCATGAGCATTGCATCCCATGGCATGGAGTCAAGGGGGACACCTAGTGGGATCTGTCACAACTCCATCGGACCGCACGGCTCCCCCAGGGAGAAGCCGAACTCGGCCCCCCTGCCCGGCTCCCCCTTCGCCCACACCCGGCCCCCGTGCCGGAGCGCGATGCGCCGGACGATGGCCAGACCGATGCCGGTCCCGGCGAACTCCTCCACCCGGTGCAGCCGCTCGAAGGCGCGGAACAGCTTGCCGGCGTAGGCCATGTCGAAGCCATCGCCGTTGTCCCGGATGAAGAAGGCCCTCCCGCCGTCCAGGTCGCTGGTCTCGCCCACTTCGATGCTGGGAGCCGCGACCTTGGAGGTGAACTTCCAGGCGTTACCCAGCAGGTTCTCCACCAGCACCCGCAGCAGCCCGGCGTCGGCCCGCACCGTCATGCCGGGCTGGACGCAGGTCGCCACCGTCCTGCCCGGATCGGCCTCGGCCAGGTTGCCCAGGACCTGCCCGCACAGGCCGGACAGATCGATCTCCGCAGGGCGCATCTCCACCCGGCTGAGCTTCGACAGGGCCAGGAGGTCGTCGATGATCTGCCCCATGCGCTGGGCCCCGTGGATGATCCGGCCGAGGTAGTTCCGGCCGGTGTCGTCCAGCCGGTCCTGGCAGTCCTCCAGGAGGGCGCGGCTGAACCCTTCCACGGCCCGGATCGGCGCGCGCAGATCGTGGGAAACCGAGTAGCTGAAGGCCGCCAGTTCCAGGTTGGCGGCCTCCAGCCCGGCCGCACGCGCCTCCAGCTCCGCGTTCAGCCGGCGCTGGGACTGGCGCAGCTCGGCCATGGCCAGGTGGGTGCGGACCCGGGCGATGACCTCCCCCCCCTGGAAGGGCTTGGTGACGTAGTCCACGCCCCCGGCCTCGAACGCCCGCACCTTGTCCTTGGTTTCGCCCAGGGCGCTGACGAAGATCACCGGGATCTCTCGGGTGCTGTCCATCTCCTTCATGCGCCGGCAAAACTCGTAGCCGTCCATGCCGGGCATCTTGATGTCGGCCAGGACCAGGTCGGGCAGCGCCACCGCCATGGTCTTGAAGGCCATGGCGCCGCTGGTGACCGGGCGCACCGTGTAGCCCTCCCGGATCAGGATGTCCGACAGCACCTGGAGGTTGTCGGGCATGTCGTCCACCAGGAGGATGTTGCCTGAAGCGCTAGTCATGTCGGTCCTCCATGGGGGTCAAGGCGTCCCGGAACGCGTCGTAGTCGAACCGCTCCAGGTGCCGCCGCAGGCGGCCGGCGAACGCGCCGTCCAGGGGATCCACCTGCTCCAGGAGCCGGCGCAGTTCGGCCACATCCGCCCGTTCAGCCGCCTGTGACATGGCTTCCCGCAGGGCCGGCGGCAGCGTGGCGGGATGGTCCGCACCAGGGGCGGCAGGCACCCTCGCGGGCTCGTTCCGGATGGCGCCAGTCACGGAATGGGGCAGGAAGTCCATGGTGCGGCGGATCAGGTCGGCCCGGTGGATCGGCTTGCGCAGGTAGCTGTCGCAGGGGTGGCCCGTCCGCGCCTGGTCTTCCTCCAGCACCGAAGCGGTGACCCCGATCACGGGGATGTGCCGCAGCCGCTCGTCCCCCTTCAGGATCGCCACGGTCTGGTAGCCGTCCTGCACCGGCATCCGCATGTCCAGGAGCACCAGGTCGGGCAGGAGCTCCCGGGCCAGGGCGACCGCCTCGAGGCCATTGGCCGCTTCGCAGAGGTCCAGGTCGTAGGAGCCGTAGAAGCCCCGGAGCAGGTCGCGGTTGAACTCGATGTCGTCGACGATGAGGATCCTGGCCCTGGCGAACCGCACCGCGCCGAAGTCGAAGGCTTCGGCCTCCACCGCGCCCTCCGCCTCGACCGCGGACACCTCCACCTCCCGGAGCACCACGGTGAAGGTGCTCCCGACTCCCACCTCGCTGGCTACCGTTAGGGTCCCGTTCATGGCGGCCACCAGCTTGCGGGTGATGGTCAGGCCCAGCCCCGTTCCGGCATAGCCCCCCGCCCGCGCGTCCTTGTGCTGCTCGAACGGCTGGAAGATGGTCTCCAGCGCGCTGGCGGGAATGCCGATCCCGGTGTCGGCGACGGCCAGGTGGATGTCCGGGAGACTGGAGGAAGCGCCGCCGGGGTGGGTGGCCCAGGCGCGCACGGTGATGCTCCCGCCCGGGGTGAACTTGACCGCGTTGCCCACCAGGTTCAGGAGCACCTGGCGGATCCGGGTGGGATCCAGCAGCAGCGCTTCGGGGACCTCGGGCCCGATCTCCCGCCGGAGCTCGAGGCTCTTCTCCGCCAGCCGGTAGCTGAACATGTCGAGGATCTCCTCCACCAGGATGCGCAGGCACACCGGCCGGTAATCCAGCTCCATCTTCCCGGCCTCGATCTTGGAGAGGTCGAGGATGTCGTTGATCAGTTGCAGCAGCACGGCGCCGCTGGCGCGGATGCGGGCGAGGTAGCTGCTCTGCCGGGGGTCCTGGAGCTGGTGTTCCAGGATCTCCGAAAAGCCGATGATGGCGTTCATGGGCGTGCGCAGCTCGTGGCTCATGTTGGCCAGGAAGGCGCTCTTGGCCTCGTTGGCCGATTCGGCGGCCAGCTTGGCCGCCTCCAGTTCCTTCTGGGCCCGTTCCAGCCGGCGCTGCTCCGCCTCCAGCTTCCGGTTCACCTGCCTCAGCGCGGTGGGGCTGGGGATGGCCAGGAGCTTGGGCAGGATCGGCCACAGCACCACGGCGGTGGAGGCCGAGACAACCGCGCAGATGCTGTCGAAGATGGCCTGCCACCAGTTCACCCGCCACCATAGGCCGATGATGTGCAGCACGTGGGTGGTGGCGCAGGCCATGATGAAGGCCCCGAACAGGGCGATGACCCAGGAGAACGGCATGTCCTTGCGCTTGATGGTGAAGGCCACCAGGAACACCGGGATGGAGAAGTACGACACCGCGATGGAGGCGTTGGCCAGGGCCATCACCATCATCAGGCCGGGCGGCATGCCCTGGCTGCTTGCGCCCTGGATCTCCATCCCGCCCGGCATGAACAGGATGGGCACCACCAGGACCAGCCCCAGGGCCGTCGCGGGCGCGAGGATGCGCAGCACCCTGCCGCCCAGGACCCCGCTGGCACCCGCCTCGAAGTCGAACCTGCGCAGGCGCAGGCTGTTGCTGACCACGAAGATCGAGCTGAAGGACATGGCGCCCGCGGCGAACATCGGGGTGAGCAGACCGTACGCCGCCACCGGCACCAGGGCCAGGTTGTAGAAGAAGGCCCAGACCAGGTTCTCCTTGATGGTCTGCAGGATGCCGCGGGACAGCCCTATGGCCCGCGCCACCCCGCGCAGATCACCGCTCACCAGGGTGATTCCGGCGGCGGCCATGGCCACGTCGGCGCCGGTGCCCAGGGCGATGCCCACATCGGCCTGGGCCAGGGCCGGAGCGTCGTTGATGCCGTCCCCCACCATGGCCACCACCGGCGCCGGCAGGCGGGCCGCGACATGGGCCGCCTGGAGCTGGCGGATGGCCGCGGCCTTCTCCCCGGGCAGCACGTCGGCCAGCACCCGGTCGATTCCCACCTGGCCGGCGGTCCACTCCGCCGCGCGCAGGTTGTCGCCGGTGATCATCACCAGGTCCATGCCCAGCCGGCGCAGGTCGGCCACGGCCTCGGCCGAGCCGGGCTTGAGGGTGTCGGCCACCGCGATGACCCCCACCGCCAGCGCCGGGCCATCCCCTTCGGCCGCCGCCACCACCATGGCGGTCTTGCCCTGATCCTGGAGCAGGGCGACCCGTTCCAGCAGCTCCTCCACGGCGATGCCGTCATTCTGGAGCAGCCGCAGGTTGCCGACGACCACCCGCCGGCCGGCCACGGAGGCGCGGATGCCGAAGCCGCTGACGGCGAGGAACGGTCCAGGCTCCGCCAGGGCCAGCTGCCGGTCCCGGGCGGCCTTGACGATGGCGCGGCCCAGGGGGTGCTCGGAGCCGCCTTCCGCGCTCGCGGCCAGGGCGAGCAGCTGATCGGGGTCCATGCCGCTCCGGGGGGAGGGGAGGATGTCCGTCACCTGGGGTTCGCCCCGGGTGAGGGTCCCGGTCTTGTCCAGCACTACTACGCTGACCCGTCCGGCATGTTCCAGGGCCTCGCTGTTCCTGAACAGGATGCCCTGCTCGGCGCCCTTGGTGGTGCCCACCAGGATGGCGGTGGGGGTGGCCAGCCCGATGGCGCAGGGACAGGCGATGACCAGCACCGCGATGGCGTTGATCATGGCCCGGGACCAGCCCACCTGGGCCACGCCGAACCAGATCAGGAACGTGCCGAGGGCGATGACCACGATGGCCGGGACGAAGTACTGCCCGATCTGGTCGGTGATCCTCTCGATGGGGGCCTTGCTCCCCTGGGCCTCCCGCACCAGCTTCAGGATCTGGGCCAGGGTGGTGTTCCGGCCCACCCGGGTCGCCTCGAACCGCACCAGGCCCTCGCGGTTGATGGTCGCTCCGATCAGCTCATCCCCGGGCCCCTTGGTGACGGGCATGGCCTCCCCGGTGATCATCGACTCGTCGAAGGCCGACCGCCCGGCGGCGATGATGCCGTCCACCGGCACCTTCTCCCCCGGACGCACCACGATCAGGTCGCCCACCACCACCTGGCGGACGTCCACCTGCGTCTCGGCCCCGTCCCGGACTACGCAGGCCGTCCTGGCCCCCAGGGCCATCAGGGCCTTCAGCGCCGCCGAGGCCCGGCCCCTGGCGCGCAGCTCCAGGTACTTGCCCAGGCTGATGAGGGTGATGATCCCCGCCCCGGTTTCGTAGTAGACCCCGCCGCCGCTCACCAGATGGAGGGTGTTGGCGAGGCTGGAGCCATAGGCCGCGCTGGAGCCCAGCACGATGAGGACATCCATGTTCGCCGCGCCCGCCCGCAGGCTCCGGAAGGCCCTGAGGTAGAAGCGCCGGCCCACCACGAACTGCACCACCGTGGCCGGCACCAGCATCAGGACCTGGTCGAAGCGGAAGCCAGCCAGCCCGAAATCCCGGGCCATGCTGAACGCGATGAGCGGCAGGGTGAGGGCCAGGCCCAGCAGCAGCATGCGTTTCTGCCGTGCCAGCTCCGCGGACCTGGCCTCCGCCTCGGCGTCCCCGGCCGGCCCGGCCTCCCAGTCCGGGACCAGGTCGAAGCCGGCCTGACGGATCACCCCCGCCAGTTCCGCGACCCCGGTCCGTCCCGGCAGGAATTCCACCTGGGCCTGTTCCGTCGCCAGGCTCACCCGGGCGCCCTGCACCCCATCCTGGCTCGCCAGCAGCCGTTCCAGCCTGGACGCGTCAACCCTGTCCTGCAGCCCCAGGATGGGCAGCTCGACCCGTCCCAGGGCGACCCCGTAGCCGATGCGCCGCACCAGGGCGATGATGTCGCGCTCGGCCACCACCGCCGGATCGAAGCTCACCGTGAGCTGTTCGCTCACCAGGTCCACCCCGGCGGAACCAACCCCGGCCAGGGCCCCGACCTTGCGCTCGATCAACCTGGCGCAATTGGCGCAGGACATGCCTGTGACCGGGATCGAGGTGATTAGCATGAGCAGCCGTTGAGATTTCCATCAAGTCTGAGGGAAGGGCCGGGCCTGTCAAGCCTCAAACCGGTTCCCTGCCTTGGCTTCGGTCAGCTCTGCTCCACCCGTTCCGCGATGCTCTCCAGCAGATCCCAGATCTGGTGGCACTCCTCGCAGGTGGTGACCGGGTCCCCGCACGGGAAGCCCTCGACCCCGATCCCCTCGCAGCGCGGGTTGCGGACGTAGAACAAAAGTCCTTCCAGCACTTCGTCCATCCGGTTGCGCAGCTTGCTCTCCGGCAGGCCGCGCAGGCCCTGGACGAGGCGCCATTCGGAGGGGCTAAGGACCGCAGTGATGGTGGGCTCAGGCATGGTCCGGCTCCTCGACTCCCCCCAGTATAGGCCGTTGCTACAGCCGCGGTTACCCTTGAAACCGGAGGCGGACAAGTGAAAGCGGTCATTCAGCGGGTGAAGCGGGCCTCGGTGACGGCCGGCGACCGGCGCGCCGAAATCGGCCCCGGCCTGCTGGTGCTGGCGGCGCTGGAGACCGAGGACAGCGAGGACCAGTGCCGGTGGGCCGCCGCCAAGATCGCCACCCTGAGAATCTTCGAGGACAGCCAGGGACGCATGAACCTGGGGCTGGGCGAGGTGGGCGGGGAGATCCTGGCCGTCTCCCAGTTCACCCTGGCCGGCAGCATCGCCAAGGGCCGCCGGCCCTCCTTCGACCGGGCCATGGCCCCCGTCCTGGCCCGGCCCCTGTTCGACTTCTTCGTGGCCTGCCTGCGGGCCGAGGGCTGCCCGGTGCGGACCGGGTTCTTCCAGGAGGAGATGGACGTGGAACTGGTCAACGCCGGACCGGTGACCTTCATCCTGGAACGCTGATCAGCGGCCTATTTGTCCGGGGCCACCATCATGACCGTCCGGAACCGGGCCAGGCCGTCGGCCTTGCTCTTCCCCTTGGGCAGATGCAGCACCGCCGTGATCTGGCCGTTCCCCCCCACCGCCCAGGCGGACGTGCCCGCCGGCACCCCGGGCTCCGGGGCGGTGCCGGTGTGGATCCACCAGACGCTCTCCTTGTAGTTGTATTGCTTGAAGGTGAGCAGGAGCCGGCGGACGTTGCGCACGGTCTCGTCCTGGGCCGGATCGATGAGCCAGTGGAGCATGGCTTCCGGAGTGGTGCGCAGCAGGTCGCCCTGGCCGATCCAGGGGGGCTCGATGTCCGGCAGGTCCTCCCCCGGGGGCATCCGGTTGCCCAGGAAGGGGTCGAAGGTCTCCTCCAGCCGGGCCCGGGCCGCCCCTTCGCCATAGTCCCGCATCCACCACTGCACGGACGCCTGGCCCCAGGCCAGGAACGCATTGTCGCAATTCTCATTCAGGGCTTTGGCCAGGTCGACCCGGCCGTGCCCCTTGGGCCGCCAGCAGGGATAGCCCTTGAACATGCCGGTGCAGTTGAATTGCACGCTCATGGAGCCCCAGTCCAGGCCCTCCAGCTTGATCCAGACCAGTTCGGCCAAGCAGCCCAGGGACGTCTCCCTGGACGCCTCTCCGAAGGTGTAGACCACCCCGTCGGGCCCGGCCAGGGCCAGGGCCTCCCCGGGCAGCAGGGGCGCCACCGGGGTCTTGAAGGGCGCCGGCGGCTTGGCCACCGACAGGGTGCAGACGGAAACCAGCAGCAGGGTCTTCAGGATCGACATCGGGGGTCCGGGGAAAGGGTAGGTTCCCAGGCAGTATAGTCCTGTTGCCGCCCTGAATTCGCCGCCCATCGGCGGTCTCATCATTGCTGCAAATGCGTCTCATGCTAAAGACTGGAATGTAAAGTTTATTTTTCCATCCTTGCCGTTCCAGCCCCGGCCGAAAAAATACCCCGGATTTCCCGGGGTATTTTCAGGTGAAGTTAGGATGGAAGCCCTGTCGGGATCCTTTCACTGACCCCGGCCTTTGAATTCCTCAACGATGTTGTATATGCGCTCCTTAGCCCTTAATTTGGCTTTCTTGAGTTCCACTTCTTCCACCGTTTCCTTGGCGGAGAGCCGAATCTTGTTGCGGAGATAAACCAGCCTCTCGTCCGCAGCCCGATGCTCTTCCATCAACTTCCGAAATTCAAAATGCTCCTTCATGAGCTTATCCTGAACGTCCGGCTGGAGAAAATCCATGAACCCTCCATAAAAGGCCTGTTTACAGGCAGTTTACTTGTGTGAAAGATCTTTTCTTGCACCAGGGTACTCCCCGCTGCATCTCCGTCAAGGGAATAGAATCTCCAAAGCACGGCTGGCCTGGGGCCGACTCGCGGGAAATCAGATCCATCCCGGCTGCAGGCAAGGTTTAATTCACTCTGGAGTCCGGACATGGATTGGTTCGAGCGGGATTTCGATCTCCCCGCCTACTTCGAGATCTACGAGGACAAGGAGGCCGAAGCCGCCCTCGAGGGCCCGGGGCTGGCCGGCCTGCTGCAGTTGGCCCCGGGGGCCCTGTTGCTGGACCTGCCGTGCGGCTGGGGGCGCCTGCGCCCGGCGCTGGAGGCCGCCGGCTACCGGGTGCTGGGCGGCGACCTGAGCGCCATGAACCTCGCCAGGCACCAGCGGGAATTCCCGGGCCCCTGTGTCCGCCTGGACCTGCGGCGGCTGCCGTTCCGGGACCAATGCGCCGATGGCGTCCTCTGCGCCTACACCAGCTGGGGCTATTTCGCCACCCCGGAGGAGAACCAGCTCCAGTTGCAGGAGTTCGTCCGGGTGCTGAAACCGGGAGGCAGCCTGGTCCTGGACCTGGTGGGCCGGAACCGCTGCCTTCGGACCGTGGAGCAGGTGCAGAACCGGTGGTACCAGGTGGGCGGTCTCTACCTGGAGCGGGTCAGGCTGGACCCCGACGGCCGCCGGGTTCTCACTGAGCGGATCTGCCGCGGCACCCGCTTCCGCCACGACATCTGGATCCCCACCGACCCGGAGGCGCGCGCCGCCCTGGGCGCGGCCGGCCTGGACCTGGACCAGGCCTTCGGCGACGTGGCCGGCGGCCCCTGGAGCGTGGATGCCGAGCGCTGGATCTACCGCGCCGTGAAATTAGGGGCCGCGCAAAAATGACCTGTGCTTTTCAGGTCATTTTTCTGCGGCCCCTTATGCCGGGGTACTACCGTATTGCTCAAGTTTTTTTTCGCAACGGCCTACCCTGACCTTTTCACCTGGACGGCGAAGAGCCCGAAGGCCAGCCCCATCCCCACCAGCGCCGCCCGGAGCCCCAGGGACTGCACCAGGGCGCTGCCCAGCATGGGCCCGGCCATCATGCCCAGGGCGTAGGCGATGTTCAGGATGCCGAACACCGAGCCATAGCTGTCGCTGCCCATGCGCTCCACGGCATCGGCCATGGCCGGGCTGGCCGGGGACAGGATCAGGCTGGTGACCACCCCGATGCAGGCCATGGCCCCGGCCGCCGCCCAGACCGAGGGCATGAAGGCCGGGAGGGGGATGCAGACGGTGGCCAGCCCCAGCCCGGTCACCAGCACCCGCCTGCGCCCCACCCGGTCGGACAGGGCGCCCATCATGGGCGAGCTGATCATGTGAGTGACGGCGGCGGCGCCGAAACATAAGCCGATGGCCGTGGGCGCCATCCGAAGCGCGCGGTCGAAGTGCAGCGGCAGGGTTGACTCCAGGAGCGCCAGCAGGCCCGCGCCCATGGCCATGGCCCCGGCGAAGACCCGGATGGTGCGGTTCCGCATCAGGTCCCCGAGCCCCATCCGGGTGTCCCGCACCGCGGGAACGTCCTTGAGCAGGGTGATGCGGGCCACCGCGTCCACCAGGGCCAGGCCCGCCGCCATCAGGAACGGCGCCCGCATGCCGAACTGCTGGGACAGCCAGCCCGAAAGCGGGGGCCCCAGCAGCACCCCCAGGTTGGCGCAGGCGAACACCGTGCCCATGGCCCGGCCCCGGACCTCCCGGGGGAAATGGTCGGCCAGCAGGGCCATGCCCGCGGTCCAGGTGGCGGTGGCGGAAAGGCCCTGGAGCACCCGGGCCAGGATCAGCAGCGGGTAGGAGCGGGCGAAGGCGAACAGGAGGGTGGTGGCGAACAGGCCCAGCAGGCCCACCAGCATGGGTTCCCGCCGCCCCACCCGGTCCACCAGCCTGGACAGCGGGAAGGTCCCCACCAGCAGGGCCGCCGCGTAGCTGCCGAACAGGAGCCCCAGCCCCATCTGGTCGAGGCCGTACAGGCGCGCGTAGGCCGGCAGCAGCGGCACGAGCAGGTAGTACAGCAGCGTGTCCGTGAACAAGGCCAAAGCTACGACAAAGAGAGCTGAATTCCGACCCGAGATAGTCACCACACCACCAGGGTAGCACTGGCGGATCACGTTCTAATTAGGCGGCCAGGCTGGGCACAATCAGCCGTAGCGGAGCAAGCTCCGCAACGGCTGCTAACAAAAAACAGGGCCCCTTGCGGGGCCCTGGTGAACCGGTAAGCCGGGTTCTGTCGTGGGACGTCATTCCTCTGGGAGGGCTATCACTAGCCGCCTCAAGCGACCTACCCGCTGGCTCGATCGGGCCGATCCTCACTGCTCGCGCAGCACGCCAGCCTATTTGGTCTTGCTCCGTGGGGGGTTTACCTTGCCCGTCCTGTTGCCAGTCCGGCGGTGGGCTCTTACCCCGCCGTTTCACCCTTGCCTGATCCCCTTTCAGGGCCATCGGCGGTCTCTTCTCTGCTGCACTTTCCGTCGGGTCGCCCCGCCCAGGAATTACCTGGCCCACTGCCCTGCGGAGCCCGGACTTTCCTCTGCGGCTGACCGCAGCGACGTCCTGGTCCACCCTAGAAGCCTACCACCAACCCGGCCGCTGTGCCGTCCTCAACCAGGCCCTGCGGAGCTGACGCAATGAAATCCAGTCCACCCCTTGCGCGCAGTTCGAAATGATTAATATTTTATCACTTTCCACCAAGGAGATCCCTTGACCCTTACATGCAGGCATTCCACCTTCCTCCTGACCCTCGCGGCCCTGACCGCAGGGGTCCCCGCCATGGCCCTGGCCAAGAACACCGCGGTGATTGAGTGTAAACAGAGCGCAAAGATCGAGGTCAGGGTCATCGCCCCTGCGGGCAACGACAAGATCAAGAAGGATAGCAAATTCAAACTGACGTTCGCTGGCACGGCGGTCGAAATCCCGGTTTCGGATGCGTACACGGATTCGAAGGTGAAGCCATTCAACCTCCCCGCGGGAAAATTCGACCTGGTATTCGATGAGGATGTCAAAAAAACGATGGCGGGTATCACTATGGGAGTGGATGGGCTCTTCTATTCCATCAGGGTCACGTTTCCCGATAGACCGAGTGAATATGCCCTCTTCCGTCTGATCCGGGATCACAAGGATTCGGAACCCAAATGGGAATCCAATGGTGGGAGCACCAGTCTCTCCATGGGCGGAAAGGCGGGCTACGCCATCATTGGCAAGAGCCTCACAATCACCGGCAACAGGCTTTTCCCGGACTAGGGCACATCGAGAACAAATGCATCTTCGACCCGGAACCCTCCTGCTCGCAACGGCCACGCTCCTGGCCGCGACCAGCCTGTCCGCCACGGAAACGGCCACCTGGGACAACCAGTCCGCCTTCGCCCTCAAGGTTTCCGTGGTCGAGGACGGACGCACCCAGGGCACCCTCACCGTCCGCCTCCCGAACGGCACGGAAAAGATCCTCCGGGCCACGGGTGACTGGTTCACCTGGGACCGGCTGACCCGCCTGACGGTCACCTACAGCAGCGGGAACAGGAACTACGCCCATTTCAGGGTCCGCCTCGCGGAAAACAGCGAACGCCCGCGCTACGCCGATTTCATCGCGGACAACCCGGCGGTCGGCAACGCGACCTTGACCCTCCACGCCCAGAGTTCGGATACCCATGTCCGGGCCGCTTCGGACCCGGCGATGGCGGCCGTCTACAGCCTCCCCACCACCTCCCCGGGGGGCATCACCATCAGCCGCCAGTTCACCCAGTGGCCACGGCGGTGAGACCCTAACATTAAGGCCATAAGCATCCAGAAAGGAAAAAGCCCCCCAACGTGAGTTGGGGGGCTTGGTGTTTTAACGTCGCGGCGACCTACTTT
>PLUC01000010.1 GCA_003165415.1 Holophagaceae bacterium | reverse complement strand
TTGTCTTGTCCTGGGCTCGGCCCTCGCCTTCACCGTCATGGGCGGCGAAAAGGTCAGCGCCGAGAAGCATCCGAACCTAGCCGCCGCCCAAAAGCTCCTGGAAAAGGCCATCAACAAGACCACCGAAGCCCAGAAGGCCAATGAATACGACATGGATGGCCACGCCGCCAAGGCGAAGGAACTCATGAACCAGGCCTTCGTGGAAATCAAGAAGGCAGCCGAAATGGCCAACAAGAACAAGAAGTAGCCCTGAATCCGTGAACACCACCACCTGCCAAGCATTTCAAGATCCACCATTTCAATGATAGGACCACCGACCGACCATCGCTGGTTTTCACAGCAAATGTGAAGGATCCCTCGGTCAGCGGTTCAGGATCGTCTTTTGTAGAAATTCAATGGAGAGAAGAACGTCTGCAGCGACGGACAGGACACGCCGCTGCAGGCCGGGGCCTACCAACTAATCACGACCTTGCCATTCCCGGCGTTGATGCCGGCAGTCGTGGTGCCGCTCATCACGCTCACGCTGGTCATGTAAGAGGGCGCGGGGCCGAGGTAGCTGGAACCGCCACCGCCACCACCGTATCTGCCTCGCTTCCTATGGCCCGATTCCGACCAGGGCTTACCTTCCTTTGTCAGCGCCGGTCCCACCCCTCCCCGACCCGGAAGCTATAGTACGTCTCCCGCCCGATGATGAGGTGATCGTTCAGCGGCACGCCTATCAGATCGGCCGCCGCCCTGAGCTGCCGGGTGAGGATGATGTCCTCCCGGCTGGGTTCAACGCCTCCAGCTGGGTGGTTGTGCCAGGCGAGCACCGTCGTGGCGCCATAGCGCAGGGCCTCCCGCATCACCTCACGCGGCGTGACCACCAGCCCCAGGGGCGTG
Source organism: Holophagaceae bacterium (assembly GCA_003165415.1). Lineage (GTDB taxonomy): Bacteria > Acidobacteriota > Holophagae > Holophagales > Holophagaceae > Mesoterricola. The sequence continues at coordinate 7,024 of PLUC01000010.1, read as the reverse complement.
CCCATGCCCAGGATCCGGTCCGCTATCACCTCGCCCCTGGCGTTTAGGCACAGGATCCCGAACCGCTCCTCGGTGAGCCCTGCGGTCTTCGGCAGCAGGTAGGCCCAAGCCATCCCGGGAGCACAGACTCGAGCCCAGTGAACCCGGGTGCGCCGGCGCTGGACTTCGACCAGGACCCCAACGCGGGCAGCTTCGGCGCTGGTCAGCCCCAAGGACACCAAGTCGGCGGGCCCCAGCCCAAGGAGGTTGCCCAGCCCACCGCAGGTCTCCAGGAACCCGGCGGCCCGCATGAGCGAAGGCTCCTCCAGCAGCACCTCGAGCAGTTGGGCGTCCGCAAGGTGCTCTGGGCCATAGGCCGCAAGGAGTTCAGTGGCGCTGAGGGGACCAGGCCCCCATGGCCTACCCGCAGGTGGCGGGACCGGCTTGGCCTGCTCCGCCGGGGTTGGTGTCCTTCGGATTGATACGCTGGTTTGGTTTTCTGGCTGCCGCGAGGATGGGGGCCTGGCGGAAGTACCAGGTGCTGGCTTGGCCTTCATTACATTTTTTGGGCTCAAGCGGACCGTTCCTGGAAGCTGGACGCATTTGCGCTGAAGGTGGGCGCCAGGTCCAGGCCCATACCTTCGGCCATCAGCCGATCCGCCAGCACCTGCACGTTCCCAGGATTCCACGCTGCTCCCCTGGGCTGGTGCCCCTCAGCCGTCAGGATAGCGGCAATCCTACGACCACCCAGACCGGCCCGCCTCAACTCCATGATCCTCACCAGCACCGGGTGCTCCACTTGGTGAGGTTCAAGGTGGATTCCGTCAGCGGCAAGGCTGAACCCGAACGGCACAGACCCCCCCGTCTTCTCACCCTTGGCCTTCTTGACTCCGAGAGCCGCCTTGGTGCGGGCGGCGATCATCCGGCGTTCGAGGCGGGCGGCAGCATCCATGACTGTGGCGGCCATCTCCGAGAAGGGGTCGTCCCCGCAGATGCCCTCGACCAGTGCAACGCTGGCTCCAGCAGCCCGCAGATCCCGCTTCACCAGCTCGGCAACGTAGACGTCGCGGGCAATCCGGTCGGCCTTATGAGCGACCAGCAGACCAGCCCGAAGGTCCCGGACAGCCCTGAGGGCTTCCAGCAGGCCGGGGCGCTTCTCCAGCTCAGCTCCGCCGGATACTCCCAGATCCTCGCACCAGCAGACCACGGTTACCCCCTGGCGCTGTGCCCAAGCAGTGATGGCTGCCCGCTGGGCCTCCATGCCCAAGGTCTGCTCATCGGTTGAAACCCGGAGGTACGCCACGGCCAGGAGGGGGTCCATTCTGGTGATCTTCGAGGCTGCTCTCAGGTCTTCCTCCGGTCGGATGTTTTACCTTCGTTCGAAGCTAAAACGTTTGGTGCTCCAGGTCTGTCCGGGTGAACAACCGAAGCAAGTTTAATTCGATTAAATTATGTTAATATTACGCATATAGGCGAAACAGCAAGTGCCCCCGGTGACGCCCCTACAGTGTTGTAGGGGGAGACCCGGGAAGTTAGGGGCCGCCCCATGGCGACGAGCCCGCGCCGTCGGTAAGCGAATGATGGTCATTACCACGCAGCCCATACCTGATATACGTAGGTCGTCCCCCCGATTCGCCTGAGGCCATTGGGGCACAGGGCCTTGCGGACGTGTGCCCCGTTGACGACGACGAGGGTCGCGCTGTCAGGGATGTCCGGGGAGGTGAGGTGTGCGATACGCCCGGGGGTCGCCCCCCCTCTGACCTCACTGAGCAGTGCGCGGGCGTGAATTTCGTTCATGACTGGTAACTCCTACGGAAGTTGAGAGTTGGAGTTGAGACGTGGTGGGTCCGGCTAGATTGCGATGTGGGCTACTGGGGGGCGCCCTGGGGGCCTCTGTCAGGCAAGCAGCCCGCACCATCCGTCGGATCTGCTCTGGCACGTAGTAGCGGTTTAGGCGCGAGCGATGCCTTTCCTGGTGGAGGGTCTCGGCAATCTTCCGCAGGCTGACTCCCCCGGCGTGTAGGATCTGAACGCGGGCGATGACAGCCTGCTCCTCGGGAACCTCCTGCAGGTTGCCTTTGCTCGTGAGCATGAACCCAAAAGGCGCATGCCCACCTGTGTATCTCTTGGTCGCCCGCATGTGCCGCATGGCCATCGAAGTCCGCTCCGAGATCACCTCCCGCTCGAACTCGGCCAAGACCGTCAGCAACCGGAACAGCCTGCGCCCGGCGGGGCTGGTGGTGTCGATCCGCTCGCTGAGGCTCACGAGGTCGGCTCCCCGGCGCTCCAGGACGTCGGCGATCCCCAGGGTGTCCCTGGTGCTCCGCGCCAACCTGGAAAGGCTGTAGACGACAAGGGCGTCACCGCGCCGGGTTGCAGCCAGGGCCTCCTGGAGAGCGGGGCGGTTAACTGCGCGGCCACCGGACAGGCCCCGGTCAACGAACACCTCGGCGAGGTCATAGCCATGGGTTGCACACCAATCTCGGACCCGGCCTTCCTGGGCCTCCAGGCTCACCCCGTGGTTGGCCTGGTCGGCGGTAGAGACACGGATGTAGCCGATGGCCTGACACTCTGTTTTCGCTTTTATTTTGCCCAACTCCACCCCCCATGTGTCACGGCGGGAACCCACCGTGACGCCCCTGCTATGGAATAGGTGCGGAAGGCCTGGAGGCGATACCCCAAAGTTGAGGGAATCGCTCTTTTTCTCCGAGCGGGCAGAGGGGCGAGATCAGTACCCTAGAGCATCCGACGCTGGCTCGGCCACTACACCCCTCACCGATCCCGTTCCGGCGCTGTAGGCGCCTCCTTCGAAAGTTTCGCCTGCGCCCAGCCCTTCGTCATCCTTGGTGGAGGGCACCCTGTCCCCAGCTGATCGCCCTGACCGGATCCCGCCCCAGAGGAGCACCGACTTCACTCAGCGCCGGTCCCACCCCTCCCCGACCCGGAAACTATAGTACGTCTCGCGCCCGACGATGATGTGGTCGTTCAGTGGCACGCCGATGAGGTCGGCCACCTCCCTGAGCCGCCTGGTGAGGACGATGTCCTCCCGGCTGGGTTCGGCGCCCCCAGCTGGATGATTGTGCCAGGCCAGCACCGTCGTGGCGCCGTAGCGCAGGGCCTCCCGCATCACCTCACGTGGAGTGACCACCAGCCACGGTGGTGTGCCCATGCCCAGGATCCGGTCCGCGATCACCTCGCCTCTGGCGTTCAGGCACAAGATACCGCCGGTGTGTTCCGCTTGTTGCTCCAGTTCGAACCGGAGGCGGGGGTCCTTGCGTCACCCGCGCTGAGGAACGAGGTGGCGACCAAGGTCGCGGATATTATGGCCCTGTATCATCTCCAGCCGGCCCTGGACGGAGTGTGACGGAGACCCAGCGGAGGAAGGTCCCGCCCACCTCGGAACTGCTCGCGGTCAGGCGGTTTGGGGCGGGTAACGGAGAAAGGGCTCGGCCCTGAACAGGAGATCCCGGAGGCCCTTGGCTGAATCGTTCGCCCCAGTCAGGAATCCCTGGTAGTCCAGGACCTTGAAGGATTCCAGGAGTAGGCCTCTCCGCTCCTGTTGGTCGCGGATGCTGCCGACGGCCTTCAATGTCTCGAAATAGGAGCATTCCTCCCGGCGCCGACGGACGAAAGGCCCCTCCGTCACCGAACAGCCGGCATACCCCATGAACTTCCCGGCGATCAGGTCCCGTGGGTATTTGCCGTCCAGGGGTCTCGGTTCCCCCGGCAGCCCGTGCAGGAGGCTGGGGGGCCTTGGTGCCCTTAGGATGTCAGCGCATTCAGGCTCCACAGTTGTTCATCATGTTAGAGAGCGAGGGACTCTCGTTTGGTTTTTCTCTTTCCAAAGCAACCGGACATTTTAAGGTTCGCACCCTGGGCGCTTGGACCCCGCGCCCCATCTACATTCCATGAGGGTCATGGAACGAGCCTGACCCCCATAGCCGACGTCCACGAACTGCGTAAGGCCCTGGCTCTAGCTGCCAGGGAGCGGATCCCGCCCTACCTGGGCCAGCAGCGGCACGCCCTCGAGGACTGGTTCGCCCTACCCCAGCTTTGACCGGTGGGCTCATCGCGACCTCAAGGCGTTCCTGGAGCGCCCGGGCATCACCCCCCGGGTCGACTTGGACCGCAAAGAGAAGCTGCGGCAGCACTTCTTCGCCTGGAGGCTGGGCTTGCTGGTCCGTGGTGGGAACCTGATCAGAGTGGGCTCAGGACCCCAGGTGCTGAACAAGGTGGCGCTTTTCGCCGGGATCGACCCGGACCTCCGGCGCAACGCGATCACTGCCTGGAACGCCCGGTTTCCCGACTCGCCTTGGACCATGGAAGGGTTCGGCCCCGGCTGGGGCGACGAGGCGGTGCTGCGCTGGGAGACGCTGATGGAAGACCAGTGGACTCGGGCCGAGACCCTGTTCGGCAAGGAACGCGCGGTCATTGAGGCCTGGCTAAAGGAGGGACGGAAGGCCCTGGCCGGGCAGCTGCACCTGATCCGCCAGCAGGTGCGAAAGATCGAGGATGCGATCAGCACCGGGCCGGAGCAGCAGGGCAACCGAGCAGGCCGGAATGAAACTCAAGCGTCCACCCCAGAGCATGAGGTTCTCCCTGATGGAGCGGCTCAACGAGGTGGCGGATCGTGCGGCCTCGGCCGCGTGACGGAAGGGTCCTGAAAGGGGCCCGTTCCAGTTCCTGGCCAGGAGAATTGCCAATCCGCCTTGACAGACACTGGATGTTGCCTCAATTTATGGCATCCGTGATAATACTTTCGCGGTCGTAATACGGAGAACCCGCCATCGCTCACAACCATTTGAATAAAAACCACTTCTTTGTGTTTCAAACTCCCTCTCGGTCCCAGATTGGGGAAACCATCCGCGACCTCCGCAAGAAGAAGGGGTTGACCCAGGGAGACCTTGCCAAGGTCCTGGCCGTTTCCCAGGCAAACCTTTCGGAGATCGAGTCTGGCAAGGCGGCTCTGTCCGCCGAGCACTTCATCGTCCTGCTCAAGTATTTCAACGTCCCTGCCAACGTGTTCGAGCCTTCTCTGGCCGAAACCGGGGGCGCTCTTCAGAAAGCCCTGGCTGCCCACGGTGCTTCCAACCTCGTCGAGGACCCGAGCATCCTACCCAGCGAACGCCTGGCGCAGGTTGAGACCGCGATCCGTGAAGTTCTTGTGGAGGGAGGCCCCTCCAGGAGCCTCACGGCCCTGGCACCGGTCTTGTTCCAGAATTCCCACAGGATCAACTTCACCCGGCTATACGCCCGCATCCGAGAACTCGATCTTGACCTGCGCTTCCTCTGGCTGCTGGACAACGTCCTTGAGGCCTTCAGGATCGAAAAAGAGGCTACAGAGGACCGGAAGATCGCCCTAGCCTTCACCAAGGCCGAGAACGTGCTCCAACGTCACAGGGATACCGCTCTCAAGAAGACCCCTCCCCCCGCATCGGTGAATGGCTTGATCCTGGAGGAGGACAACCTCGGGCAATCGTTTGCCACCGACAAATCTATGGAGGAGGTCCGCAAAAAGTCTAGCAACATCTCCCGCAGGTGGGGCATCCTCACCGCCATCCAGCCCGAGGATTTCGCACACGCGATCCAGGAGAGCCGCCTTGTTGACGCCCATTGAGACCTTCCTCCTCGACATTGATGCCAGGTGGCCGGCCGGGGGCGACAAGATCACGTTCAGGGTCATAGGCTCGACCGCGCTCATGCTCCAAACGGATTACTTGCGCGGCACCAAGGACGGCGACGTCCTCGGTGTGGATCCCGTTTCAGGTCGGATCGCGGATGCCCTCCACGAGCTTGCAGGCCCCAAATCCGAACTCGCCCGCATTCACGGCATCTTCCTCGACATCGTCAGCAGGCACACACCGTTTCTGCCACATCAGCCCAACTGGATCGCCATGGATGCCCTCAACGAACGACTCAGGTCCTTCCAGGTCTTCGCCCTGGACGTACAGGATGTGATTGTCGCCAAGCTAAAGCGGTTCAACGAGAACGATAAGTCGGACATTCAGGCGATGATCGAGCGAGACCTTGTGGATCATGGTTGGCTCGTCGAGCGATTCCTGTCTGCCGCAGATCAGTTCGCCGTGACGCGCTTGGCCAAGGACATCCCGACCTACGCGCAGAATCTCAATTTCGTCGAACGGGAGTACTTGGGCGTACCCGAGACGACCTACGAACTGCCGGACTGGGCGGACGTCTGAGCAGATCTGGCGGCAAAGGCGCCCTCGGCTGCATGAAGAAGGGCCCCTCGCGGGGCCGTAGCGTGTTAGGGAATTGGGAGCCTAGTGTCGGGGTCCCGGGTGCCGAAGGGCTGCATCGGTCCGACTCGACTGAAGCGGTTGATCCGAATCGCAGGCTCTGGGCGTAGGCGCCAACACTGGCGTCCACCGGGCCAGGTCATCTGGGCTGCCGAAATTACCTTTCAGGCGTTGCCGAAAGCAACCGGTAGTTCGGGACATCTTTGGGTACTTTCAGCATCGGAGCTGATTCTAGGAGGCGGCTCACCAGGGCCGGCTCGTACAGATTCTTGAGGCGGCTGCCCGCATTCGACGTCCACCATATCGGACATGCGTCGTGGTTTCGCTTACGGATGACGTCTGCCAGGATGCCTGCAGCCAACGGCGTTGACTTTTCATCCCGCTTTGTGATGGGTTCGGAGCCAAGGTCATCCAGGACAAGGATATTGACAGTGGTGGCTTGGTAGAGCCAGTCGTCGATGCGCTGCGTGTCTAGAGCGTGCCGGTTGAAATCCAGAAAGCACGCGTGGCAATCGACCCACAGCATGGTACGGGATTATGAGACCGGTGTCGGGATCGAGCATGCCGACAGGGTGATGGGTGAACGGGAGGTCTGGGGAGCAGTTATCAAGGAGGGAATCCGGGCAATACATCGTCCTTGACTTTGGAGAACATTGGCTGGAAGTGTGATGATAGTGTGAGGACGAAGCTGGGGATCCTTTAAAAACCACATCCTTAAAACTATACAAGAAAGGCCTGAATCCATTATGGCTCAGGCCGTTTTTTTGGTCGGGGCGATAGGATTCGAA